>NZ_CP034442.1:1500000-1602500 GCF_007475365.1 Streptococcus oralis subsp. dentisani
GTCAGCTGGGTCAGATGATGGCTATTTCTGCCATTTATATGGGGCACAAGATTATCGCGCTGGATCCTGCGGCGGATTGCCCAGCCTCTTGCGTGGCGGAGATCATCGTGGCTCCTTATAATGATGTGGATGCCCTCCGTCAGTTGGCTGAGCGTTGCGATGTCCTGACTTATGAATTTGAGAATGTAGATGCTGACGGTTTGGATGCGGTTATCAAGGATGGACAACTCCCTCAAGGGACAGATCTGCTCCGCATTTCCCAAAATCGCATTTCTGAAAAGGACTTTCTTTCAAACAAGGCTCAAGTCACTGTGGCACCCTACAAGGTCGTGACTTCAAGCCAAGACTTAGCAGATATCGACCTCTCTAAAAACTATGTCCTCAAGACTGCGACCGGTGGCTATGATGGCCATGGTCAAAAGGTTATTCGCTCGGAAGTAGACTTAGAAGAAGCCTATGCGCTAGCGGATTCAGCAGACTGTGTTTTGGAGGAATTTGTCAACTTCGACCTTGAAATTTCTGTTATCGTGTCAGGAAATGGCAAGGACGTGACGGTTTTTCCGGTTCAGGAAAATATTCATCGCAACAACATTCTTTCAAAAACCATTGTCCCTGCTCGCATTCCAGCAAGCTTAGCAGAAAAAGCTAAAGCTATGGCAGTGCGAATTGCAGAACAGCTGAACTTGTCTGGAACCCTTTGCGTGGAAATGTTTGCGACTGCTGATGACATCATTGTCAATGAAATCGCCCCACGTCCACACAACTCAGGCCACTACTCAATTGAAGCTTGCGATTTTTCGCAGTTTGATACCCATATTCTCGGTGTTCTCGGAGCACCATTGCCAGCTATCCACCTGCATGGACCAGCTGTCATGCTCAATGTTCTCGGCCAGCATGTCGAGGCCGCTGAAAAATATGTCACAGAAAATCCAAGCGCCCACCTCCACATGTATGGTAAAATAGAAGCGAAGCACAACCGCAAAATGGGACACGTGACTTTGTTTAGTAAAGTGCCGGATAGTGTGGTTGAGTTTGGTGAGGGAATTGATTTTTGAAATGACAGAAGAATTTGATGAATTGCTAGATGATGAAATAACGACCGTAACACTGACTTATACGGACGATTTGATTGTTCCAGAGATTGCGGATAGAGAGGGGATTCATATTTTAGAGAGAGCTGGCAATCAGCTAGTCTTAGAATATTCTTGTTCCGTGAAGGAAGTTAAGGATTATCTGAGTAGTTACGGTCTGCCTAGACATCCTGAGAGAATTTCATTTGAATTTTCTATACATGAAGACTCAGAAAATGATAATCTTTAAAGCTAAATGGAGACCAGTTTATGATTCAAATTATTGTCAACGCTTTTGTGGAGGAAGGAAAAGAAATCGCCGTTGTGGAAGTGCTCTTTGCCAGTGCCGACCATGAAAAAGTAAAAGCCAATATCAGAAAATAAAGATTCAATATCCAAACAATTATCTGGCTATCTATGATTCGCCATTGGATACAGATCTAAGTAGCTTGCCACACTATTCGTCGGTTGTGATAAGCAAGGAGGAGTTTAATTAGCCTATTAAAACTATTGGTCTGATTGGTGGTATGAGTTGGGAAAGCACCACATCTTACTACCAAATCATCAACGAAACCATCAAAAAAGAGCTGGGTGGTCTGCATTCTGCTAAGATTCTACTTTATAGTGTTGATTTTGCAGAGATTGAGCATTATCAAGCAGTCGGAGACTGGGAGAAAAGCGGTCGACTTTTGGCAGATATTGCTCAGCGCTTGGAGCAAGCTGGTGCAGATTTCATCGTTATTTGTACCAACACCATGCACAAGGTTGCTCCGCAGATACAAGAGCAGATTACGATTCCAATCTTGCATATTGCGCAGGCAACTGCGCAGGCCTTGTTGGCTGACGGTATTCAAAAAGTCGGTCTCCTAGGGACCAAGTACACCATGACTCAAGATTTTTACAAGGAGAAATTAATAGAGTCTGGGTTAGAAGTGCTGATTCCAGATCAAGCTGGCATTACAGAGGTTAGTCGAATTATTTATGACGAACTTTGCCTAGGGAACATCAAAGAAAGCTCAAAACAGGTTTATCTTGCCATTATAGATGAATTGAAAAAAGCAGGCGCTGAAGCTGTTATCTTGGGGTGTACGGAGATTGGTCTCCTCGTCAAGCAATCCGACACTGACCTGCCTCTCTACGACACAACAGTGATTCATGCAGAGAAAGCGGCGGAGTGGGCGGTAAATAAATGATTATAGAAGACAAGCACAACCGTAGGGTAGGGCATATAACTTTGTTTAGTGATGTGCTAAATAGTGTGGTTGAGTTTGGGAAAGGGAAGGAGTTTTAGTATGGAGAGTAAAGTGTACTATGGTGAATATACTTTAGAACATTGGATGAATTTAATTTTGAAAAAAAATATCATTCTTCCAGATTATCAGAGATTATTTGTTTGGGATAAGGAGAAAACAGAGAAACTAATTGAGAGTATACGAAAAAATGAATTTGTACCACCAGTTACTATTGGTTCTTATGATAAGGGAGATGAACGAGAAAATTTAATTTTAGATGGGCAACAACGTTTGACTAGTATTTTTCTTAGCTTCTTAGGTATTTTTCCGAATAAAGAAAAATATAAAAAGAAAATTTCAAACTTGATTGATGATAATGATTCAGAAATAGATATTGATGAGTTTGATAATATTTTAGAGTGGTCGTTGAAGAAGTTAACGGAGAAAGGTAACAGCAAAGAACAAATACTTTCACAGATTAAAAAAGATAATTATGATGAAATTTCAGAAATTAGTTTAGAATTTTTACGTTCACATTATCTTGGTTTTTGTTATCTTGTCCCACAAGTTACGGGTGGTGAAAGTGTTGATGAGTTTTACTCTGAACAGCAAAGATATTATTCTTCTGTGTTTAGAAACATAAATATTCAAGGTGAAACATTACTTCCTCAGGAAAGTAGAAAATCACTATATTTTCTTAGAGATGGTCTGGTAGATTTTTTTGAACCAGAATTTAGTAAATCAATTAGAATTAATGATGCGCAAATGGATTTTGTTCGTTATATTGCTTTAATATCTCATTATAAAGAAAAAGTCAATATAAATAAGGTCGGTTATAGATATGCTCGAAGAATGGAAAAACTATATGAGGAATTCATTTACTTTGTTGCATATGGTGCAGATAGCGATTTATTTTCTCCATTACCAGACTATGTAACAGCAGAAGACTATTCAAATAAATTAGAAGAAGTTGGAAAATTTATGGAGGTTATAACTAATCAAATAGTTTTAAATTCAATTATTGATATAGATTTAGTTGCTTTTGGTTTGTTAAAGTATACTCTCTTTGAGAGTAAAAAGCTGGATATCAATTCTATAAATAATTTAGTTCTAGATTTGAAAGAAGAAATTCAATCATTTAAAAGTGACATGAAACATACAAAGAATCCAAATGCTTTGATGCATTTACGAAATAGAATTCAAAGTTCTTATGAGATTTACAGTAGGTATATAAAATGAGCAATCATGAAGCATTTATTTTTACTCCAATAACTACAGTCTTAGAAGAAGCGGTATCAGCGAGTTATGTGATTAATGATGGTGTTGAAACCTATCCTTTATCTGAGTATATTATTCATTCATTGTTTTTAAAGATGACTGGTTTCCAAGAGCAGAAAATGAAATGTATAGCATGGGAAATGGCTACATATGATTATGGGTATCGAAGAACTCTTCTAAAAAATGAAGATAAGTTGGCAGAGTATTCAAGTTATAAAGATAAGTCTGCTATCTATAAGCGCTTGAATGAACTAATAAAATCGGTAAAGGCATCTTATGATGTAAATCACCTATCAAAACAGCAATGGATTGATGAGTCGGTAGAAGCAATAAAAAAAATTTTTAGTAATTCGGTTTTAGTTACTTGGACGCAAAGGAAATATGATTATTTTGTGCATGATTTTAAAGTTGGGGAGGGACAGATTCTTACGAATAGTACAAAAATGTTCCAGCCTAAAGCACAAGTTTCTGCTAGTGTAGAAGTTGTTTTGGAGTCACAATATGAGGAACTATACAGAAATAGGAATAGGTTAGCTCATAATGCTTTGTCCTATCAAGAAAATTTACCATCTTTAAAATCTCTCCAAAAAGAGGATGACACATCTAGAAATTATTTCATCTGGTTCTTTATACTTGTTCTTATTGATAGAATATTTATGGAACTATTCAAGCTGTATTTAAAAGAATTGGAAGAAAATGATTTTTAACCGATTATATAGTTTATAAAAACTAAATAATGGTATTAGGGTTTACTTGAGTAAATCAAGAAGTACAATCCTTGATAGAATAAAATAAACAAAAAAGAAAGGAACAAGGATACTCGTATTTACTAAAACTGAATACGAGCTACGGACTTTATCAATTACTATGATACAAATTATCGTTGGCGCATTTATTGAAAAGGATAAGACTGGAGCAATTGTTGAAGTCTTGTTTGCTAGTGCTGACCAAGATAAGGTGCAAGCTAGATATAAAGAACTAGCTACACAATACCCTGAAAACTATTTAGCTATCTATGATCTACCGCTGGATACGGATTTGAATACAATAGATCACTATCCATCTGTATGGATTGGGAAAGAAGAGTTTGAGTAAAGTGATTGCTGGTTGCTAACTGATGTGAAATATCAAATGTGAAATATCAAAAGAAAGGAAAATTAAACATGATTGATAGATATAGCCGTCCTGAAATGGCGAACATTTGGAGTGAAGAAAATAAATACCGTGCTTGGCTTGAGGTGGAAATCTTGGCTGATGAGGCATGGGCTGAGTTAGGGGAAATCCCTAAGGAAGATGTGGCTTTGATTCGCGAGAAGGCGGACTTTGACATCGACCGTATTTTGGAAATCGAGCAAGAGACTCGTCACGATGTGGTGGCTTTCACGCGTGCGGTTTCTGAGACGCTTGGTGAAGAGCGCAAGTGGGTTCACTATGGGTTGACTTCTACCGACGTGGTGGATACGGCCTACGGTTACCTCTACAAGCAGGCCAACGACATCATTCGTAAGGACCTTGAAAACTTCACCAACATCATCGCAGACAAAGCCAAGGAGCACAAGTTCACCATTATGATGGGTCGTACCCACGGTGTGCACGCTGAGCCTACAACCTTTGGTCTTAAATTGGCGACTTGGTACAGCGAAATGAAGCGCAATATCGAGCGTTTTGAGCATGCGGCTGCTGGTGTGGAAGCAGGTAAAATCTCTGGTGCGGTTGGGAACTTTGCCAACATCCCACCATTTGTAGAGCAATACGTCTGCGACAAATTGGGTATCCGTGCTCAAGAAATCTCTACACAGGTCCTTCCTCGTGACCTTCATGCTGAGTATTTTGCAGTTCTTGCCAGCATCGCAACATCTATCGAGCGCATGGCAACTGAGATTCGTGGTCTGCAAAAATCTGAGCAACGTGAAGTGGAAGAGTTCTTTGCCAAGGGGCAAAAAGGTTCTTCAGCAATGCCTCATAAACGCAATCCTATCGGTTCTGAAAACATGACTGGTCTGGCGCGTGTTATCCGTGGTCACATGGTAACGGCTTATGAAAACGTAGCCCTTTGGCACGAACGTGATATCTCTCATTCATCAGCTGAGCGCATCATCGCACCAGACACAACCATTTTGATTGACTACATGCTCAACCGTTTCGGAAACATCGTTAAGAACCTGACAGTCTTCCCTGAAAACATGATCCGCAACATGAACTCAACTTTCGGTCTCATCTTCAGCCAGCGTGCTATGTTGACCTTGATTGAGAAAGGTATGACACGTGAGCAAGCTTACGACCTTGTTCAACCTAAGACAGCACACTCTTGGGATAACCAAGTCGACTTTAAACCACTTTTGGAAGCCGATCCAGAAGTGACATCACGCCTGACTCAAGAGGAAATCGACGAAATCTTCAATCCTGCATACTACACTAAACGTGTGGATGATATCTTTGAACGTATCGGACTGGGTGACTAATCATAACAACAAAAAGCGAGATTGAATCTCGCTTTTTTGTATTCTTGTCGAAGAGGTTTAATCCTCTTTTCTCTTAGTGAGTCCGTAGGCTGCTAGCGTAGCCATGAGTCCTGCTGCGACCAAGCCCGCAGAGTCTTGACTTCCTGTTGCAGGGAGTTGTTTTTCATCTGCTTTGCTAGTAGTTGCTTCAGCTTGCTCAGCTTTCTCAACGGCAGTTCCGACTTCGACAACCTGAGCGACCGCTTCCTGCGATACCGCACTATTGACAAGGGTTCTTTCTTCCTTGCCGTCAGCAGTAGTGCTGACAGAGTAGAAAATCGTACGGCGGCCATTTACTCCGGAAACGACGACTTGACTTTGTCCTTTTGGCAATTGCGGATTTTCACGTGTCACGGTAGTGAACGGAATCTCTTCTTCTTGGATGTCTAGTCTAGGTTTTGCTTCTGTGGCTGGGGCAAGACCGTGTTCATCCCCTACATGGGTAACAAGGGTTCCGACTTCAATAACTTGTGTCACTGCTTCTTGCGTTACAAGGCTATCGACAAGAGTCTTCACTTCTTTGCCATCAGCAGTAGTGCTTACAGAGTAGTAATGACTGCGACGACCGTTAACACCTTTGGTAAGGACTTGAGTCTTCCCCTTGAGCAAGAGTGGATTTTCACGTGTTACGGTAGTGAAAGGAATCTCTTCCTCTTGGATATCCAGTCTTGGTTTTGTCTCTGCGGCTGGAGCAAGACCGTGTTCATCCCCTTTGTGAGTAATAGGGGCACCGATTTCAACCACTTGGGTCACAGGTTCTTTGGTTACTTGGCTATCTAGAACGGTTTCTGTTTGTTTCCCATTTTCAGTAAGGACAGAGATGTAATGAGTGCGTTCGCCATCTACACCTGGTGTGATGATCTTTTCCTGACCGGCTGGGAGGTTCGGATTTTCCTTCTTGATAACTTCAAATGGAATCTTTTCTGCTCTTGTGATGAGTTCCGGTTTGGTTTCAACATTGGCAGCTAGTTCATTTTCATCGAGGCTTCCTGAGTGAGTTGCCGCTGGTTTGAGGCCTAGGCGGGCTGCCTTGAGTTTGGATACGAGAGTGTCTAACTCGGCTTGTTTGTTACGATTGAAGTTGTAGTTGAGAGCTTCTTTAGCTGCATTTAAGGCGTCCAAGCTTTCCTTGCTGTATCCATCCAAGCTTGCAGGGATTTGAGCAAGTTCCTCACGGAGGGCATTGTAGTTAGCGCGGAAGTAGTCTTTGTTATTGTCTGCAAAGGCAGTCATGAGTTCAAAAATTTCTTCTTCCTTGTACTCAGCGCTTGGTCTATCTGCCCAGATGGCAAGCATGCTTCCAACTGTTGGAAGGTCTACCTCAGGATATTTGGTAGATGCAAGCTGGTTAAATGGTGTTTTTTTAGTGTTTTCAATTGCTTTTTTGAGGAAACCGCCACCATCTTCAGGTTTTTGCCCGAGAATGTAGTACCAGTCTCCGTTAGTATTAAGGAATTTATAGCCTTTGCTTGCAAGGTACTGAGGAGATGCAAGGTTGTAGCCCCACCATCCTTTAGACCAGTAAGAGATGATGACATCCTTATCAAACTCAACATCATCCTTGTCCTCGTAGTAGAAACCATCGTTGAAGGCCATTGGTTGAAGGCCTCTTTCTTTAGCCATAGCAGCAAGGGTGTTAGAGTACTCAGCAAACTTGCCATAGAGTCCATACCATTTGAGGTAGTACCAGCCTTGGGCGTTGGTAGCATCATTGGCATATTCGTCTGTACCGTAGTTGAAGATCTTCGTTTTGCCTGCAAAGAAGTCCATGTACTTGCCGATGAGGGCTTTGACAAAGTTCATCGCCTCTTCGTTTTCAAGGTCCATGGTTGTTTTGGAGACCTTGTCAAAGTTTGCTTGAGGATTCTTGATTCCAAGTTTTTCCATAGCAACGAGCATGGCATCCATGTGACCTGGGCTGTTGATTGCTGGGATGAGTCCGAGGCCTTTTGATTTTGCGTACTCGATCAATTCAGTGATTTCAGCTTGACTAAGAGTGGTTCCGTTTGGATCATCGTAGTAAGCTTTTGTTCCTTCAATGATGGCATTTTTGACATCGTCACTTGCATAAGTTTTGCCGTTAGCTGTGATGGTCATGTCATCAAGGAGGAAGCGAAGTCCATCATTTCCTAGGAGAAGATGCACATCAGAGTAGCCGAGCTCGCTCGCCTTGTCTACGATGCGTTTGAGTTGGTCAAGTGTGAAGTACTTACGTCCAGCATCGATAGAGATTACCTTGTTCTTGGCAAGTTTTTCAACTTCGCGTTTCGCGTCTTCTTCTTTTTGAGCTTCTGGTGTGAAGATCAAGTTGCTAACAGCTTCTTGGAGTTTTGCGATTGCTTGATCAATGGTGTCTTGTTGGGCACGGCTGAGGTTGCTATCGAGTGAGCGAATAGCTTTTTCAGCTTTTTTGACAGCTGCGACACTTTCTGCAGTATAGCGGTTAAGGTCTGTTGGGACTTCTTTCAGAGCTTGTTCAGCAGACTCATAGTCAGCTGCGAAGTATTCAGCATTGGCATTTGCGAAGCTACGCATGAGTTTGAAGAGGCGTGATGGTGAATAGCGTGCAGATGGGGTATCCGCCCAAGCAGCTACTATACCACCGATGAACGGAATATCTGCTCCTTCAGATTTTGGTACAGAAGTGATTGGAGTGTTCTTAATCCCATTGAGACCTTGGTCGAGGTTGTACCAGCCTTGGCCATCGGCATTTCGTCCGAGAACATAGTACCATGCATCATTGGTATTAAGGATTTGGTGGCCTTTTTCAACTAGAAGTTTAGAAGAAGCGACGTCGTATCCGCTCCATCCACCAGTCCACATAGAAACGATGATATCTTTGTCAAAAGTACCAAAGCTTGTATCGCTATTGTAGTAGATTCCATCGTTGAAGGCCATTGGTTTGAGACCGTGAGATTTAACGATTCGAGCAAGGTCGTTTGCGTAGGCGATGAATTTATCATAACCCTTGTCAGGGAATCCATCTTCTGGATACCATTTATAGGCCTGAAGAACGCTCCAGCCTTTGGCATCTGTAGCATCATTGGCGTACTCGTCCAGTCCGATGTTGAAGATGTCAGTTTTGCCAGCGAAGTAAGCAGCATACTTGTCGATCAGAGCTTTGGTAAATGCAAGAGCTTCTTTGTTATCAAGGTCAACGGTACGAGCAGATTCCTTACCAAAGTAGTTGAAGTTCGGTTTTTGGATGCCTAGTTCTTTCATGGCATGCAAAATCGCATCCATGTGACCAGGGCTGTTTACAGTTGGGATGAGACCAATGCCTTTGTTTTTAGCGTAGTTAATCAAGTCCGTCATCTGACTCTCTGTCAAATGGTTGCCGTTTGGATCCTTGTAGTAGGCATCAGTTCCATTTTCGAGTGCACGTTTGACATCGTCGCTTGCATAGGTTTTACCATTGGCTTTGATGGTCATATCGTCTAGCATGAAACGCATGCCATCATTTCCAACTAGTAGATGAAGATCGGTATAACCGTAGTGTTTGGCTTTGTCGATGATTTCTTTGAGTTGATCTGGAGAAAAGTACTTGCGTCCAGCATCGATTGAGATCATTTTTCGTTTTGCCAGTTTTTCATTTACTTGAGCTGCTCGTTCCGTACTAGGAGTGGCTACTGCAGGTGTGACGGCTTCATTTTTCTTTTCTGAAGGAGTACTTTCTGCAGGAGTTTCAGCTGGGGCAGTGCTTTCTTTCTCGGCAGTAGGAGTTGGACTAGCATTTTCTGTCACAACTGGTGCGCTTGACTCTTCTGTTTTTGGAGCAACTGTTCGAGGAGCCTCCTGGTCTTCTTTGACCTCCTCTTTTACAGGCTCGTCAGTCTTTTCTTCTAGTTTTTCTGGAACCTTGGAGTCTACAGCTTCCTTGACTGCTTGTGGACTCTCCTGAATAGTTTGGACAGTTTCTTCAGCTGTTGGAGCTGGAGTAATCCCGTCAGCAGATACGACTTGTGCGCTAAAAGCAAATCCTATCAGTACAGAAGCTGCCCCAACCGCGTATTTACGAATGGAGAAGCGCTGTTTCTTTTCTAGTTTCATGACAAAACCTCCTTGTTATTATCATATATGATAGCGTTTACATAAAACCGATTTTATTTTATTATCTAAGGAGTAAAATGTCAAGTGGGTTTATATAAGAACTATAATAAATAGAAGAAATCATAAGATTTAGAAGAAAATTATTTCTAGAAATGAGAAAGAGAAAGCCAATATTTAACTTGTTTTTAGTAAAAACGCTACTAATTAAATAAGAGTCCTCCATAGCGTTCTCACAACTTCTTTCTCGTGCTATAATGAATATAGAAAAAGCCTGAGCTAGGCTCAAGCTTTTTCTTAATGACCTCGATTACATGAGAGGAATTTAATTTTGTAGTAGTCTGCTCGCTTATACGTTTCACTATAGGCGAGGACTTGGCCAGTAGCCTCAAGTTTAGTAGTCTTTGTTTGGAAGACAGTTGGGAATTGTGTATCGATTCCTAATACAGAAGCAGCGTGCTCTGGTGTTGGAAATGCGATTTCATTGATTTCCTCAAAATGTTCATCGTTCATGTGAATGCGGTAATCCAATTTGAAACGTTTATAGATAGAACTATAATAGTCAAGATTTGGATAGTTGGCATTGATGTATTGTTCAGGAATATAGGATGTGTGGTAGATGTAAGTTACGCCATTTGTTTGACGGGTACGTTCAATTTTGTAGTAGAACTGATCTCCACGTAATCCAAGTTTCTCTAGGTATTCAAGCTTGTTTCCGCGCTCGATAGAAAGGACAGTAACTTTATCATCTTTTGTTTCAAAGATTTCGACATCTGAAAATTCAACGAGTTTGTGCTTGCGGGCACGTGAAACGAAAGTCCCTTTCCCTTGTTGGCGGACAATATAGCCGTCTTTTGCAAGGTCATTCAAAGCACGCACAACAGTGATTGAACTAACATCATACATCGCGATCAATTCTGCTTCTGTATAAAATTTATCTCCACTTGCAAATTGACCAGAGATGATTTTGTTTTTTAATTCATCTTTAATATATTGGTATTTAGGAATAGCCATAAATTTCACCTCGATTCTCTTTCTCCAACCTTGATTTTACCATAAATACAGACAAAATAGTAGTATTTAGGTAAAAAAAAATTAAAATAATAGACTAAAAATGTTATGTTACATGTAAAAAATTCCATTTTATAACCTTGTGAATTATCATACATTAAAATATCGCTTTCATGCTATTTTTAGATAATTTTGGTAAATGGTAAGTAAAAAAATAGAAAAATTTTAAAGAATTTTCTAAAACCTATTGACAAATGCAAAAGATTTGATTATATTTAATATTATAATAAATGAAAGCGCAAACTTAATCGTCAGAGGTGGTAACATGACAAGATTTAAAATTGAGGACGATTTCTATTTAGATGGGAAGCCGTTCAAGATTTTGTCTGGCGCCATTCATTATTTTAGGATTCCAGCAGAGGATTGGTATCATTCTCTCTATAACTTAAAGGCGCTTGGCTTTAATACGGTCGAGACCTATGTAGCTTGGAATTTACATGAACCCGTTGAAGGGGAATTTGATTTTGAAGGTGCCAGAAATTTGGAGAGATTTTTTCAAATAGCACAAGATTTGGGTCTCTATGCCATTGTACGCCCGTCTCCATTTATCTGTGCAGAATGGGAATTTGGTGGCTTGCCGGCTTGGCTCTTGACCAAGGACATGCGAATCCGCTCGTCCGACCCGGCCTACATCGAGGTGGTTGCTCGCTATTATGACCAATTATTGCCGAGGCTTGTGCCTCGTCTGTTGGATAATGGCGGGAATATTCTCATGATGCAAGTCGAAAATGAATATGGCTCTTATGGAGAAGATAAGTCTTATCTACGAGCAATTCGGAAATTGATGGAAGAGCGAGGGATTGATTGCCCACTCTTTACTTCAGATGGCCCATGGAGGGCTACTCTGAAAGCCGGGACCTTGATCGAAGATGATCTCTTTGTGACAGGGAACTTCGGTTCTAAGGCTCCTTACAACTTTTCACAAATGCAAGAATTCTTTGATGAGCATGGCAAGAAATGGCCTCTCATGTGTATGGAATTCTGGGATGGTTGGTTCAACCGTTGGAAAGAACCCATCATCACACGCGATCCAAAAGAGTTGGCGGAAGCTGTTCTAGAGGTATTGGAGCAAGGCTCTATCAACCTTTACATGTTCCATGGTGGGACAAACTTTGGTTTCATGAATGGTTGCTCAGCTCGAGGAACTCTGGATTTACCACAAGTCACATCATACGACTATGATGCCCTTCTCGATGAAGAAGGAAATCCAACTGCTAAATATCTAGCAGTCAAGAAGATGATGGCAACACACTTCCCAGAGTATCCACAGTTGGAACCACTCTATAAGGAAAGCATGGAGATAGAGGCAGTTCCATTGGCCGAAAAAGTTTCCCTGTTTGAAACCCTGGATAGTCTCTCTAGTCCAACTGAAAGCCTCTATCCAAAGGCGATGGAAGAACTTGGTCAAAGCTATGGCTACCTTCTCTACCGCACTGAGGCAAGTTGGGATGCAGAAGAGGAACGCCTCCGTATCATCGATGGACGTGACCGAGCTCAACTCTTTGTAGATGGTCAATGGATTGCTACTCAATACCAGACAGAGATTGGTGAAGACATCTACTGCCAGGGAAACCGAGAAGGCTGTTCAGAGATTGATATCCTGATCGAAAATATGGGGCGTGTTAACTATGGACACAAGTTCTTAGCAGATACGCAACATAAAGGAATTCGTACAGGTGTCTGCAAAGATCTACATTTCTTACTGAATTGGAAACAATATCCACTTCCACTGGATAATCCTGAGAAAATTGATTTTTCAAAAGGATGGACAGAAGGACAACCAGCCTTTTATGCTTTCGACTTTACTGTTGAAGAGCCGAAGGATACCTACTTAGACTTGTCTGAGTTTGGTAAGGGAGTTGCCTTTGTCAATGGGCGTCACTTAGGGCGTTTCTGGAACGTCGGCCCGACCCTCTCACTTTATATCCCTCATAGCTATCTCAAGGAAGGTGCTAACCGCATCATCATCTTTGAAACTGAGGGCGAATATAAAGAAGAGATTCATTTAACTCGTAAACCTACATTAAAACACATAAAGGGGGAAAACTTATGACAATTGTAGGATGCCGTATCGATGGACGTTTGATCCACGGTCAAGTAGCCAATCTTTGGGCTGGAAAACTAAATGTTTCACGCATTATGGTTGTAGACGACGAAGTTGTTAACAACGATATTGAAAAGAGTGGTTTGAAACTTGCGACACCACCAGGTGTGAAACTCAGTATCTTGCCAGTTGAGAAAGCAGCAGCAAATATCCTTGCTGGTAAATACGATAGCCAACGTCTCTTTATCGTTGCACGTAAACCAGACCGTTTCCTTGGTTTGGTCGAAGCAGGTGTTCCGCTTGAAACACTCAACGTTGGAAATATGTCTCAAACACCAGAAACTCGCCCTATCACACGTTCTATCAACGTGGTAGACAAGGATGTGGAAGATTTCCACAAACTAGCAGAAAAAGGTGTGAAACTCACTGCTCAAATGGTTCCAAATGATCCAGTTTCAGACTTTTTGAGCTTATTAAAATAGGAAAAAATTTTTAGGAGGTCATTGTTATGATACAATGGTGGCAAATTTTACTTCTCACTTTGTACTCAGCTTATCAAATCTGTGATGAGTTGACAATCGTTTCTTCTGCAGGTTCCCCTGTATTCGCTGGTTTCATTACTGGTTTAGTCATGGGAGATTTGACAACTGGTTTGTTTATCGGTGGTAGCTTGCAGTTGTTCGTACTTGGGGTAGGTACCTTCGGTGGTGCTTCACGTATCGACGCAACTTCTGGTGCGGTTCTTGCGACTGCTTTCTCAGTTTCTCAAGGAATCGAAACAGACCTTGCGATCACTACAATCGCTGTACCAGTAGCAGCACTTTTGACTTACTTCGACGTACTTGGTCGTATGACTACTACATTCTTCGCTCACCGTATTGATGCTGCGATCGAACGCTTTGACTACAAAGGAATCGAACGCAACTACCTTCTTGGTGCGCTTCCATGGGCTCTATCTCGTGCCCTTCCAGTATTCTTCGCCCTTGCTTTTGGTGGAGAATTCGTACAAGGTGTTGTAAACCTTGTTAAAGAATACCAATGGGTTGCAGACGGTTTGACTCTTGCAGGTCGTATGCTTCCAGGTCTTGGATTCGCTATCTTGCTTCGTTACCTTCCAGTTAAACGTAACCTCCACTACCTTGCAATGGGATTCGGTTTGACAGCTATGTTGACTGTTCTTTACTCATATGTAACAGGTCTTGGTGGAGCTGTTGCGGGTATCCTTGGTACTCTTCCTGCTGATGTTGCTGAAAAAATTGGCTTTGCTAACAACTTCAAAGGTTTGTCTATGATTGGTGTTTCTATCGTAGGTATCTTCCTTGCAGTTGTTCACTTTAAGAACAGCCAAAAAGTAGCTGTAGCAGCACCTTCTACACCATCAGAAAGTGGGGAAATCGAAGATGACGAATTCTAATTACAAACTTACAAAAGAAGATTTTAATCAAATCAACAAACGTAGCTTGTTTACTTTCCAATTAGGTTGGAACTACGAACGTATGCAAGCTTCTGGTTACCTTTACATGATCTTGCCTCAATTGCGTAAAATGTATGGGGATGGAACTCCTGAATTGAAAGAAATGATGAAAGTTCATACTCAATTCTTCAATACTTCTCCATTCTTCCACACAATTATCGCTGGTTTTGACCTTGCCATGGAAGAAAAAGATGGTGTAGGTTCGAAAGATGCCGTTAACGGTATCAAGACAGGTTTGATGGGACCATTCGCTCCTCTTGGAGACACAATTTTTGGTTCACTTGTACCTGCCATCATGGGATCTATCGCAGCAACTATGGCTATCGCCGGCCAACCATGGGGTATCTTCCTTTGGATCGCAGTTGCAGTTGCTTATGACATCTTCCGTTGGAAACAATTGGAATTTGCATATAAAGAAGGGGTTAACCTTATCAACAACATGCAAAGTACCTTGACAGCTTTGATTGATGCTGCATCTGTACTTGGTGTCTTCATGATGGGTGCTCTTGTAGCAACAATGATCAACTTTGACATTTCTTACAAATTGCCAATCGGTGAAAAGATGATTGACTTCCAAGACATCTTGAACTCAATCTTCCCACGCTTGCTTCCAGCAATCTTTACTGCCTTTATCTTCTGGTTGCTTGGTAAGAAAGGTATGAACTCTACTAAAGCGATCGGTATCATTATCGTTCTTGCAGTAGGTCTTTCATTCATCGGTAAATTCTTGCTTGGAATGGGCGCATAATTTATGGTGAAATCGTTAATTTTGGTGAGTCATGGTCGTTTCTGTGAAGAACTGAAAGGTAGCACGGAAATGATTATGGGTCCACAAGACAACATTCATGCAGTGGCTCTTCTTCCAGAAGATGGCCCAGAAGAATTTACTGCAAAATTTGAAGCTGCTATCGAAGGATTGGATGATTTCCTAGTCTTTGCGGACCTTCTCGGTGGAACACCATGTAACGTGGTGAGCCGTTTGATCATGGAAGGTCGCGACATTGAACTCTACGCAGGGATGAATCTTCCAATGGTGATTGAATTTATCAATGCGAGCCTTACAGGTGCAGATGCGGATTATAAGAGCCGTGCTACAGAAAGCATTGTAAAAGTCAATGATCTGCTAGCAGGCTTCGATGATGACGAAGATGAATAAGATATGACAACGTGAAAATCACAGGGGAAATAGGCGATAGGAGGATGGAGCGATGCTCCGAAGATAATCGGTCTTTTTCCCCAAGATTTTAGTTGGAACTCAATTCAATAAGATGTGATAACCTGAAAACCGTTAGAACAGCTTGTATAGAATATACATGGGAATGGGAGTCACTCCCATTCCCATATTTTCAATAGGAATGAAACAATAATAGATTAGAGGAACTCTATGCTAAATTACACAAAAGAAGAATTACTTGAACTGGGTGCAGAAATCACAACTCGTGAGATCTACCAACAGCCTGATGTATGGAAAGAAGCTTTTGAAGCCTATCAAGCGAAACGTGAAGAAATTGCAGCCTTTCTGCAAGGTATCGCTGATAGACATGACTATATCAAGGTCATCTTGACGGGTGCTGGTACTTCTGCTTATGTGGGAGATACCTTGATGCCATACTTTAAGGAAGTCTATGACGAGCGCAAATGGAATTTCAATTCTATTGCGACAACAGATATTGTAGCCAACCCAGAAACTTATTTGAAAAAAGATGTGGCGACGGTCCTTGTTTCCTTTGCTCGTAGTGGGAATTCACCTGAAAGTGTGGCGACTGTTGATTTGGCTAAAGCCTTGGTTGATGATCTCTATCAAGTGACGATTACATGTGCAGCGGACGGGAAATTGGCTCTTCAAGCCCACGGTGATGACCGCAATCTCTTGCTCTTGCAACCAGCTGCCTCTAATGATGCTGGATTTGCCATGACTTCTAGCTTTACGTCCATGATGTTGACAGCTCTCTTGGTCTTTGATCCTACAGAATTTGCTGTGAAAGCTGAACGTTTTGAAGTTGTGACGAGCCTTGCGCGTAAAGTTCTAGACAATGCAGAAGATGTCAAAGAGTTGGTTGATCTTGACTTTAACCGTGTCATCTATCTGGGTGCAGGCCCTTTCTTCGGCCTTGCTCATGAAGCTCAGTTGAAGATTTTGGAATTAACAGCTGGTCAAGTTGCGACCATGTATGAAAGCCCAGTCGGCTTCCGTCACGGTCCAAAATCTCTTATCAATGAAGATACCGTTGTTTTGGTCTTTGGTACAACGACAGACTACACTCGCAAGTACGACTTGGACTTGGTTCGCGAGGTGGCTGGTGATCACATTGCTCGTCGTGTCGTGCTTTTGAGTGATCAAGCCTTTGGTCTTGAAAATGTCAAAGAAGTGGCTCTTGGCTGTGGTGGAGTCTTGAATGATATCTACCGTGTCTTCCCTTACATCGTTTATGCCCAACTCTTTGCCCTTTTGACTTCACTCAAGGTAGAAAATAAACCAGATACACCGTCTCCTACAGGTACAGTAAACCGTGTGGTACAAGGTGTTATCATTCATGACTATCAAAAATAAGGAAGTATCTATGAGTAAATTACAATTAAGTCCTAATAAAGTAGCTTGCTTGCAAAAACTCTCTGACGAGAACGGCATTATCTCAGCTCTTGCTTTTGACCAACGTGGCGCTTTGAAACGCCTCATGGCTCAATACCAAACAGAAGAGCCAACAGTGGCTCAAATGGAAGAACTCAAAGTCTTGGTTGCAGATGAATTGACAAAATACGCATCATCTATGCTCCTTGACCCTGAATATGGTCTTCCAGCTACAAAAGCGCTTGATGCCAATGCTGGTCTTCTCCTTGCTTATGAGAAAACTGGCTACGACACAACTAGCACCAAACGCTTGCCTGACTGCTTGGATGTTTGGTCTGCCAAACGCATCAAGGAACAAGGTGCAGATGCTGTTAAGTTCTTGCTTTACTATGATGTAGACAGTTCTGACGAACTCAACCAACAAAAGCAAGCCTACATCGAACGCATCGGTTCAGAGTGTGTGGCGGAAGACATCCCATTCTTCCTTGAAATCCTCGCTTACGATGAAAAAATCGCTGACGCAGGTTCTGCAGAATACGCCAAAGTAAAACCACATAAAGTTATCGGTGCGATGAAAGTCTTCTCAGACCCACGCTTCAACATCGATGTCTTGAAAGTGGAAGTTCCAGTCAACGTCAAATACGTTGAAGGCTTTGGCGATGGTGAAATCGTTCATACTCGTGAGGAAGCTGCAGCCTTCTTCAAAGCGCAAGATGAAGCAACTAACTTGCCATACATCTATTTGAGTGCGGGAGTGTCAGCGAAACTCTTCCAAGAAACACTTGTCTTTGCCCACGAATCAGGCGCAAACTTCAACGGCGTTCTTTGTGGCCGTGCTACATGGGCTGGATCAGTTGAAGCCTACATCAAAGACGGTGAAGCAGCAGCTCGTGAATGGCTACGCACAACTGGATTTGAGAACATTGACGAACTCAACAAAGTTCTTCAAACAACAGCGACTTCATGGACTGAACGTGTAGAAGCATAAAAACAAGAATAGAAGAATTCCTTTTTGTTAAGAGGATACTTAAGTTTTCTGACAAAGGATTCTGAAAATAGAAACTACAACCATAGATGGTGAGACACTCTCTATGGTTTGTTTACTTAAGAGAAATGGATCAAAGGAGAGAAGAATGAAAGCATACACAGAGCGTGTATTTGGAAATCATGAGGGCAAGGATGTCTTGACCTATCGCTTTGAGACTGATGGTGGTTACCAGCTTGAAGTTATGACTTATGGTGCGACCATCTTGCGCTATGTCACGCCTGACAAGGCTGGGAATTTTGCCAATGTGATTTTGGGCTTTGATGATTTTGATAGCTATGTAGGCAATAGTCCCAAGCATGGAGCAAGTGTAGGTCCTGTAGCGGGCCGTATTGCAGGTGCGACATTTGAGCTTAATGGCCAGACCTATAATCTTGAAGTCAACAATGCCAGCAACTGTAACCACAGTGGTTCAACAGGTTGGGATTCAAGCTTGTTTGAATTGGTAGAGGTGAGCGCCCATGGCTTGACCCTCTACACAGAGCGTACAGATGGGACAGGAGGATTCCCTGGTAATCTCAAGATATGGATCAGCTATCATTTGGAAGAAACTGGTGCTTACGAAGTCAGCTATAAGGTGACGACAGATCAGGATACGCTTGTCAATCCCACTAATCACAGCTACTTCAACTTGTCTGGTGATTTCACGCAGACAATTGACCGCCATGTCTTCCAACTAAATACGGAGGGCATTTACCCAATCGCTCCAGACGGAGTTCCGGCTAAGACTCCAGATGCTACTCGTGATGTAGTGAAACATATCTACAATGGAGCTTTGTTGAAGGACATCTTTGAAGAGGAAGATGAGCAAATCCAGTTGGTATCTGGTTTGGATCACCCATTTGCCCTTCCTGCCGGTCATGACAATGCTGGTTTCCTTTATGACCAAAACTCAGGTCGTTTCCTGCTGTTCAAGACAGAGGCCCCTTGCTTTGTGGTCTACACAGCAAACTTTGTGGATGAGAGTGTCATCATCGGAGGCCAGCCAATGGTGCAACACAATGGGATTGCCCTTGAAGCGCAAGCTTTACCAGATGCCATTCACAGTGACCTCAAAGACCAAGTCATTCTCAAAGCAGGTCAAACCTTTACCAGCAAAACTCGCTACGAGCTTGTTGTAAAATAAAAAGAAGAGCTGGTTTCCAGCTCTTTTGAGTTTCGTGCTGTTGTATTGACATTAGAGGCAGTTTGGTCAGTACATGGCTTATTTTTCTTTTTTCTGTTTCTCGATTCTCTCTAACATTCTGTTTTTACGCTCCTCCAGTTCTTGGATTTGCTTGAGCAAAAGATCTGAAAAGTCACTATCGAGTTCTTCAGCCTCTCCACTACTATACCAATCTAAGGCGACAATGTGATTATTTTTATCAAAGCAGAAAATCACATCTCCATCACCGATGATAGACAGAAAAGGGATATAATTTACAAAGCCTAGTTCATGTAATTCTTTGGTCTTCAGTCGAATATCTAGAAAATCAGGTATCTCATTTGCAATGCCGTAAACCTTAATACCACGGCAAAATGTCCAAAATGGTGCCACATCAAATGCTTTAGCTCTAGGCCACAGTTCCTCCCTGACTTCCATATATAGTCCGCCTAGGGGTGACATGGTAAACTCTCTAAAGTCTTCTGGAAGACTGATTTGATACAGTTTTTCAAAATCTTGTATCTCCTCTTCGGAGGGTTCGTTTCCCATGCAGGCTACAACTTGGTAGGTTTTAGAATCATAATGATGAAAATAATCATAGATTTTTTCTAGTGACATTGCTATTCCTCTCTATTCTAGGTAAATATATTCGACAACTAAATCACAAAGCTGATTATCCTTATCATAGCCAAAGTAGACGGGATAGACTCCGTCTCCAAAACCTGATTGGATCATCGGAATGCTTAGGTCAGTGTTGGGGATTTTAAAATTAATCCAATCCCCACCCTCACGTTGATAAAGGGGATTGTCTATGGCATGTTGAGCAAAAACTGCTGCAAAGAAATCATCGTAGATATTTTTGTCAGGATTTTCTTTATACCAATTATCTTCAAAATCGCAGTAGGCATTCTTGGTTTCAACATCTACTATCGTTGCCAGACCTGCATCAACTGCAAATCCAAAATAAGAGTCTTTTTCAACAGCGTCTATATCTTCATCACCAGTCAGTGCTTCATAGTAGATGACTGGTACTTGATCTGTAAATTGGATTCTCGTTGCTACATACCTGTAATGGTCTTCTTCTATCTTGGCTACTAAAGTTTTTAGTCTATATGTTCCTTTGGGAACAGATTGTAAGTAAGGCTTTTCCTCTCTACGGAGCCAGACCAAAGGATCGCGAACCAGAATTTCTCCGCTAGGGAAAGTCACTTCCCCCATATCCAAAACAAAAATTTCTGCACCCTGTATTTCTTTCCTATCAAAACAGTCTGCATAATTGATAGACGAAGTGAGTAGATGTTTTATTTCTTGGTATTTCTGCAACCATTCTTTTGAAACTTGTATTTTTTCCATAAACGGTTTCTTTCTAAATCTTTTATTTTAGGTTGGTACTTTCTGAGTTAGAGAATTGTGTACTCATTATCATTTTTCCTACAAATGCATTCATTCTATGCTTTTATTTCCCTAATGATCGAAAAAATTAGGTCTTTAAGATTTTCTGCCACATACACAACTTCATCAGGATCATGGATATAGCCGATAATCTGCCCTTCTTTTCCCTCTGTATTCGGATCAAAATCCAGCATCAGGAAACAGCTGTCACAATACTCCATCCCTTTGAAAAATACTCATCTAGTGCGGGTATATTTCCCTTTATAATATCACATACAATTTGTGGAACAGATTTAAAATTTCCTATATCTTTTAATTTGACCATTTTAAGTCTCCTACAGATTATGTACTCATCTGTTATAATTTATTTCCCCTAAAGGAAGCGGATTAGGATTTAAGCTTACCCAGAGAACTGAAAGTTCACACAAACGTTCAATTATAGTATCTTCATCACTGCCTTTTGCACGGATGCTGGAAATCAGTTCCTTAGTTTCTTCCAGTTCTTCTTCGGAAAGCGGTGTGCCTGAAGCGAAATGATTTGGCAGGGCTTTAAGCATGTTCCGGTAGTGTTTATCCCAGTTGACACCGCCATTTCTATAGAGCTCATCCTGTACGCGCCCTGTTATACGGATCACTTCGCCTTGTACAGTTTTCGCTGGCCCACTTGAAGGAATCAACATCTCCCAAAGTTCATCGTATTGCTTTTGCCAAGGACCATCTTCTACAATAATAGGAGAAACTCCGTCATGTACCTTGCGTTTCGGAGCAGGCTTTACATCAAACAGTGCATAGAGTCTCTCAAGCCCTGCTTCTGTTTCAGTCAAGTAATCTTTATTAAAGTTTTCTCTGTGAAATTCAAAATCCTTTCCGATTAGTTCGACTCTTTCTGCCATATCAGGAGTTACCTCAGCGCCCGCCTTTATGAGCATTTCTGCAATTTCTGCTACCTGTGCAATATTAATCTGCCTACAAGTAGCAAGGGCTTCAGCTAAAGGAGTTCGTCCCATAACAGTTTTGGGATTAACATCTGCACCTTTTTCAATCAAAAAACTGACTATCTTAGGTCGGAAAAACCTTGCTGCCGTATGTAGAGGTGTACTCCCATATGTATCAGTTTTTTGTATATCTCCGCCTAATTCATATAGCAGTTTTACAGTATCTCTCCCCAAAGTGGCATGTGTATATAATGGTGTACGCCCATAATAATCAGGAGTATTTACATCTAAACCCTGTTCCACCAGCCAGATAACAAGCTCATCAGGAACACCTCCAAAATGAAGTGCCGTATTTAAGCTGTATCTGCCGTCATGAGCAGTAAGCTCACATTTATCATATACGGCTTTAAGAGCTTCAATATCTCCTGCTGTAATCAGTTCATCAAAATTTTTAGGTAAGGTCACTCTTTTTTTGGACATTGTTCTTCTCCTTTAATATAAAACCAACATTTGCATTTTATATTTCTAAACCCACTTAAGCCCATTAACATTTTTAAGAATCATAGATCTTCCATCGTAGTCATTTTTTAACTCGATTTCTTTTTCCTTGACCGAAATGTTGTTGTACCAGTGATCTAAGCTGGCATATTTTCCTGTATGGATATTGATAAGCATACTTGTTATAGGATTCCAAGTCCCTTTCTTTACTGTTTCTGCAAGCAAATAATAGGCATCTAAAAATATGAGATTTCTTCCATACATCCAAAATGGAAGCTGAATATTTAACAAAGGCAATTTTGCAGAAAAAATATCATCTCCATGTGGTGGCACGGTTTCATAATGAAATTCTATCTCACTCCCATAATATGCTATCGTTGCTCCTTCGCAACCGATGCTTTGAGGAATCCCCTCCTCAGCTACTAAAAATTCCATTGGCTTCCCCTTATGTTGTAATTGGATGAACTCCGACCAGACTCTCCACGTTTACAACCAGATGGTAAAGGTAATCACCTGTTTTTTGTAGGTGACAAAGATTTTCCCTCTAAACAGGCTGACAAGGTGTTGAGCCATAGAGAGGCCAATGCCATACCCAGAGGTGGTTTGGTTATTGTGTGATGTTTCAGCGCGATAAAAGCGGTCAAAGAAGCGTTTGATATTGGCAGGCCGCCCGTCTTTGTAGTCGTTAGATACGGTGATACAGGTGCGCTTGCGTAGGAGATAGGCTTTGCGTTTGAGAGTTAGACGGATGGTGCCTGCTGGATCACAGTATTTGCGGGCATTGTCAAGAAGAATGCTAAGAAGCTCATAAAATTCCTCTTGGGCTACTTTTTCTATGATATCTGCTTCAATCAGGCTTTCAAAGTTTTTATCTTCCTTTTTAAAGAGGGGAGCAAAATCTGTCGCAACTTTCTCAGCAATAAGCGAGATATTTTGAGGAGCTAGTTTGATATCCTCTTGCTCCTCGAGCCGAGCAAGTCGGATCAGTCTTCCAATCAAGTGGTTGAGACGCTCGGTCTGTTCCTTGGTGCTGATACTCCACTCAGTCTCTCCTTCCATGAGTTCTTGAAGCTCGGTATTGGCCGAAATGATAGCCAGCGGTGTTTTGAGTTCATGACCTGCATTAGTGATAAACATCCGTTGTTTCTCATAGTTTTTGACGAAGGGACGGATAACAATCCCAGAAATCAAGGTAAAGAGCAGAGCAAGGAGAAATAGGCTAGCCAGTGATAACCAGATAGAGACTTGAAAGAGGGTGTCCCGTTCGCGAATGTAGTTGGTAGCTTCAAAGAAGACTAGGAGCTTGCCCGAAGCTGTCTGACTAATCTGGTAGGTGAAGTAGCGCCCGTTGCGAGTAATCGTGCCATAGGTTTCCGGTTTTTTAAGAATTTTCTGGAGAAAATCTCTGACGTCTGCTTCGGTCAGTGATTGGACATTCCCTAGAGAAATAGTGTAGTCATTCCCCTTTTCTCTGACAGAGAAATACTGAAAATTGTAGATAATCCCTTCCTGGATGTTCTTTTTGGTGAAACTTTCCTTGATTTCATCTGTGATTGGGAGTTCGCCTTCATTTTTAGACAAGATGGAGAGGACGGTTTGGATATTATCCTCTGTCTGAGTATAGACGATGCTATTCATCAAGACCAGAAAGAATGCAAGAATCAGAGCGATAGCAGCAGTGGCTGTGACAATAAACTTGATGCGTAGTTTTCGAAACATCTAGTCTCCTCCTGTCAGTTGGAAAGGCCCTTCTGCAGATCCTAAGATTTGCAAGTTGGACTGAACGCTTTGGAGTTTTTGGCGGAGATAGGAAATATAGAGAAAAACGAGCTCGTAATCCCTTTCTTCCAGCTCCTCTGGCCAGACTTGCTCTAGTAGTTGTTGACAACTGAGGGTCTGGTTAGCATGCTGAATGAGGAGGGTCAAGAGTTGAGTCTCCTTTTTCCCTAAACGAATGCTGTTTGTAGCAGCTAATTCTTGTTCGTTAATATCCAAGCGAGTATTTCCTAATTGGACCGTATCTGGGGTATAGTCCTCCAGACGGCGGGCAGTAGAACGGAGCCTAGCCAATAGTTCCTTGAGCGAGAAAGGCTTGGTCAAGTAGTCGTCGGCACCTGCATCGAGTCCGGTTACACGATCATCTACTTCAGCCATGGCTGTCAGCATGATAACGTGGGTCGTATTGCCCAACTGGCGAATTTCTTTGAGGGCTTCGATTCCAGTTTTGATTGGCATCATGATGTCAAAAATCATGAGGTGATAGTGGTTAGTTGTAGCTTTTTCGACAGCATCTTGTCCATTAAAAACAGAATCAACGCCATAGCCTTCGCGTTCTAAAGCAACAGTGATGACGCGATTTAGTTGAGTTTCATCTTCGGCAAGTAGGATTTTCATAGGTTCTCCTTAGTCTTGGTCAGATCGCTGAATCAAATCACGGATGGTCTGCATGGTCAAGTCACAAGAAGCAAGCTCATCGGCACAACGTTTGAGCTCGTGCGTGATTCGTTCAGGGTTTTGGATGTTTTTCTTGTACTTCATCTGGTGCTCAAGGCTGGCCCAGGAATCCATGGCAATCGTGCGTAGCTGGATCTCAATAAAGTAGGTGCCTTGGGCATTTCCCAGACAGTCTGGGTAGGGGGTAGTCACCTCGAGAATCAGATGGTAAGAACGGTAGCCATTGGGTTTGACCTGACGGATATAGTCTTTCTCTTTAAAAATATGGATGGTGGGTATCTGACGAATATACTCTACGATGCGGTAGATATCATCTGTAAAGCCTGTGATAATCCGAACACCGATAGCATCACGGATTTCTTTAAGAGCGGATTGACTTGTCTGAGGAAGGCCTTTGCGTTGGCATTTTTCACGCATACTTTCCTCGGTTTTGATACGCGCATGCAAATGCTCATATAGTTTGAGGGAGGTTTCTTTTTTGTAATTAGCTGCGGCTTCTTCCATATCTTGAATAAAGGTCTGCAAGATAGTGGGTAAGTAGACTTCGCAAGGGCCATAGATAGAGTTCATAGGCTGTTCCATTCTAAGAATGGCTCGTATTGCTACGAGCATAGATTCTAATAGTATTTGTCATTCTATTATATCATGAAAGCGATAGCAGGGTGAGATTCTATTGATAAAGAGGGAACGAGAATTTTGACAAAGGAGTCCATTAGAGATATAATGAAGAAAAATCGACCAAGGATAAGAAGATGACAAACTCAAAGTATATTACACGCCTGAAACGTTCAGAGGGGCAGTTGCGTGGAATTCAAAAGATGATCGAAGAAGAGCGTGATTGTGCAGATATCATTACCCAGTTGACAGCGGTTCGTTCGAGTGTGGAGCGCGTGATTGAGATGATCATTACCGAGAATCTCACAGCCTGCATCAACCAACCCCTAGACGACCCTGAGGCTCAAAAAGAGCGCTTAGAAAAAGCTGTTCAGTACCTTATCAAACGAAAATAGTAGTTCTCTATGTGATAGAACAAGATAAGAAAGTAAATCACAGGAGGGGAAAGATGACAAAAGAAGAACGAGCAGAAAAATGGTTTCAGAGTGTTCCTGAGGCAGAAGCTATTCCTATACAAACTAAAATGGAGATCTGTAGTCAGGCAGCGAAGCGAATGGCGTTTATCTGGCTTGGCCTACTTGGTGTGGAATGTTTGTTCCTATTCTGGGTCACTGGGGGTGAACTTTTTAATCAAGTAGCGGACTTTCTAAATCAGCTATCAGAAGGGAGCCCCACAAAAAATCGATATAAGGGTCTCGCACTTGCAGAGACTCTTATTTGTCTGCCTGTCTTGATCTTTCCTAGTGTTGTTGCCCATTTCTTTAGACAAAATTGGATTCGAAAAGAGGCTGAAAAGGTTGTCAAAGAGATGGCCCCTGTTATAAGTGGTCAGCCCTATCTAGATGGAGACGATAGAGCAGATTTTTCTAGCATTTCCGGAAGAATCTTTGCGGATTGGGTGCTAGATGATGGTGAGAAGGAACAAAATGGCTTTGAACTTGAGGAAGTATGGCAGCAACTGGCAGCTGTCCAAGATGGTGATAGGGATTTTCTCACTTTAATACCTCAGCAACCAGTTAAACTAAAGGGGAGTCAGCTTGTATCGGATTTTGTACAGGTTTGTCAGGATGAAGATTCGGACGGTCTTCATTTTGAAATCAGTGTTGCCGATGTTGAACGGATCGACGAGAATGTAATCTACGAAAAAAATGGGCTGAGCAAGAAAGAAACTCAAGACATGCTTCGGGCATATTTGGAGAACAGAGTCACATCAGAGCTAGAAGATTGGGAAATTGTACTAGATATGCGGACAGATGAGCAGCAAAATATCGCAATCTATCAGGAAATAACCCAATTGCTAACAGATGATAGTGAGGTACGATCTCGTTTGACCTCCTGTTTTGAATCACCGAAAGCCTATTTCAAGCAGTATGCAGATAGATACGACGAGCGGGGCATAGGCGAAGAAGTCGATGAAGCTACGATAAAATGGCTTGCTATTGCTGATGAACTGCTCGCTGTAGATGCAGTGATTGAGCTCGATTGGAAGACAGATAAGGACGAATTTCTGTACCAACTAGAGCCTCTGGCAGCTAAACAAACTCTTGATTTGGAGGAGAATTGGTTCGACGAGGGTGATGACATCCCTACTTGGTGTAAAATTTTGGACGAAAGATGGGCTGGATACGATTTCTGTCTTGCTTGTATGGATATTAATAGCGATAGTTATGTGCTATTTATCTGCAAGAGGGATATTCTGGAAAAATTAGTCACCTTGAGTCACACAATCAATCAGCGTTTCGGCCATGCAAAAAATATGTAATGGCTTGTGGCTATGCGGTGGAAAGAAAAGATGGGCTTGCTGGCTGGAAATCATGCCCATCCTAACAGTTGAGGTTTCGTCTAAGATAACTTGTATGAAAATGAAAGAAACCTAGAGATGCTTGGATATAAATTAGAAGAAAACCCATTTTGTGGTATAATTAAAGACAGTAAGACAAGTTAAAGGAGGCCAGCAAATGGAAGCATACGAAAAAGTAGTAGAGATGCTAAATGGGCTAGATATTCCTTTTGAAATCGTGGAGCACGAGCCAGCCTTGACGACAGAGCAAGCCGATAGCTTTATCGAAGGGATCGAAGGCGTCCGTACCAAGACCATGTTTCTCACCAATAAAAAGAAAACCGCTTATTATCTCGTGATTATGGATGATAAAAAGCGTCTGGATATGGACCTCTTGAAAGACTTGGTAGGAGCCAATAGAATCCGTATGGCTTCCTCTGAGAGCCTGTTTGAAAAAATGAGCTTGCCCGCAGGTGTAGTCTCTCCATTTGGTTTGCTGAACAATACTGACAAGGACATTCAAGTTTATTTTGACAAAGAAATCATGTCTGAAAAACGGATGAGTTTTCACCCCAATACCAATGAAAAAACTCTCTTTTTGGATACGACAGATATACTCAAATTCCTAGAAGCCATTGGCTATGAGGCTCATATCATCGAGTTATAAAGATTAAAGAAACCGACTAAGTTCATCTTAATCGGTTTTTTGATTATTCTACTTGACCGGGCCAAGCATTCATACCACCTTCTACATTGATAACGGTGAGACCTTGGGCGCTGAGAAATTGACAGGCAGAGGCAGAACGCACTCCACCTTGACAAATGACATGGTATTCATGGTCAGGCTTGAGTTCTTTGTAGCCTTGCTCCAAGGTACTTAACGGAAGATTTTTTGCACCTGGCGCATGTCCTGCTTGAAACTCATGTACTTCACGTACATCGATAAGATCTAGTTTTTCATTTTGATATTTTTCATAAAAGTCAGCCATGCTGATATTAGTTACCATATTCTACTCCTTTTGGGTTAGCCATTTTGTATAGTGAATAAGCGCCGTCAAGGTTTTGGACGGTAAATCCTGCTTGTTTGAGGATACGCTCTGCGATATAGCTACGCAAACCACTGTGGCAGCTAACGATGTAGGCTTGGTTCTTGTCCAGTTCATCCAAGCGTTCACGAAGTTCGTTTAGGGGGATGTTGATGGTGTCGACTTTGAGTCGACCACTCTGAAATTCGCCACTTGTCCGCACATCTAGGAATTTCTTTCCTTTAGCTAGTTCGTCTTCTAGTTGGTACCACTGGATATTGTCGCTGAGACCTTCGATAAGGTTCAAGGCTGCGTAGCCCAGCATATTGACGGGATCCTTGGCAGAGCCAAATGGCGGGGCATAGGTGAACTCTAATTCTGGTAAGTCAAAGACGGTGAGATTTCCCTTGATAGCAGTTGCTAGGATATCGATTCGTTTGTCAACACCTTTCTTCCCAACTCCTTGGGCACCATAGATTTTTCCAGTGTTTGGGTCAAAGAGGAGCTTCAAGGTCATATCAGTAGCGCCAGGATAATAACCAGCGTGGTCTTTCCCACTGACATGAAGGGCCTTGTAAGGAAGTTGATTCATGCTAAGACTACGTTCGCTGAGACCAGTCGAAGCAGCTGTCATATCAAAGGCACGAACGATTGCAGTGCCGATACTGCCCTTGTTTGTACGACCGAGTCCTGCGATGACGTCCGCGACTTGGCGTCCCTGACGATTGGCAGGAGAAGCAAGAGAGATGAGAGCATCTTGGCCAGTAATCTCTTGCTTGACGACGATGGCATCTCCAACTGCAAAAATATCTTTTTGACTGGTTTCGTAGTGTTCGTCGACCAAGATACCGCCACGTAGTCCCAGTTCAATCCCAGCTGCCTGAGCCAGTCCGTTTTCAGGTTCAACACCGACAGAAAGGATGGTGAGGTCAGAAGCAATCTTTTGACCATTTTCGAGAACGATGGTTTTTCCTTGCTCTTCAAATCGAGTCGCAGACTGAGAAGTGATAACACGGACGCCGTTTGCCAGCAATTCTGCTTGGACAAAGGCCGCCATTTCTTGATCTAATGGTGGCAAGACATGGGGTGCTTTCTCCACGATGGTGACTTGCAATCCCCGTTTCGCCAGGTTTTCAGCCATTTCAAGCCCGATAAAGCCTGCACCGATGACGACAGCTTCTTTTGGATGATTGTCCAAGGCTGCCATAATTTCATCGAGATCAGGAACATTGCGAAGCGTGTAGGTATTCTTAGCTGCTGCCAAACCTTCAATGGTAGGAACAAATGGTTTAGCTCCCGGAGAGAGGATCAGCTTGTCGTAGCTTTCTGTGAATTCCTGTCCATCGTGTCGCACCGTCACAGTGTGTTCTTCTGGCGAAATCTGGATGACCTCGTGAAATGGTCGCACATCGAGATTAAAGCGTGCCTTGAGACTTTCAGGAGTTTGGACCAATAAACTCTCACGGTTTGCAATTTCTCCTGAAACATAGTAAGGAAGTCCGCAGTTTGCAAAGGAAACAAAGGGACCTTTCTCAAAAATAATGATCTCAGCATCTTCCATGAGGCGTCTGAGGCGGGTTGCTGCTGACATACCGCCTGCAACTCCTCCGACAATGATAATTTTCATTGACTTTCTCCTTTATACTTCTAGATGACCTTACCTGTCCAAGCACTCATACCGCCTCGGACATTGATGACATCGTAGCCTTTTTTCTTAAGCTTTTTCGCAGCTAGTTTGCTTCGTACACCAGAATGACAAATGACATAGAGTGTTTCTTTTGTCGCTGGTGTGTAAGAACCGATTTCCGTTAAAGGAATATTTTTTGCATTTTTGATATGACCTCTACGGAATTCCATAGGCGTCCGAACATCTAGTAGCTGAATTGGTTCTTTGAGTTTAGCTTCTAACTCGCTGGTAGAAATACTGTCAATTTTTGTAAATAATAAGTGAAACATAGGCACCTCCAAATATACCCTTATGGGGTATATTAAATCATGAAGTCAAGCTTTTGTCAAGCAAGTTGTTTTGATTTGGGAGAGGGCTTGGTTTTGAGAGTATAGAAAGCAGGCTATTCTTGACCTTTCAAAGGCTTTTTGATATGATGGGTCCAAAGTAAGTGTGAGGTGATAAGATGGCTAGCGAATACCAGAAAATGATAGCAGGGGAGCCTTACCGTCCGTCGGACCCAGAGTTAAGGGCCTTGGCGCAGGCTTCTCGCCAAAAACAGGCTGCCTTTAACAAGGAAGAAGATCCCTTGAAGGGAGCGGATATTATCAAGACTTGGTTTGGCTCAACTGGGCAAAATCTTTATATCAATCCACGCTTGGTGGTCGATTATGGAGTCAATATCCATCTAGGGGAAAATTTTTATTCTAATTGGAATTTGACCATGCTGGATGTTTGTCCGATTCGCATCGGGGACAACGCTATGCTTGGCCCCAACTGTCAGTTTTTAACTCCACTCCATCCACTGGATCCTCGTGAATGTAATTCAGGGGTCGAATACGGCAAACCCATCACTATCGGAGACAATTTCTGGGCTGGAGGTGGCGTCATTGTCCTTCCTGGAGTGACACTGGGCAATAATGTCGTCGCTGGAGCAGGGGCCGTGATCACCAAGTCCTTTGGAGACAATGTCGTCCTAGGTGGGAATCCTGCGCGTGTGATTAAGGAAATACCTGTGAAATAGAAGTGAAAAGGAACAGCTAGGGCTGTTCTTTTATGAGTTTTAGTCTTATAAATTTTTCTTCTTTTTGGCTTTCTTGGTAAAGGAGACATCGCACTGGGGGATGTTGGTTTTAAAAATCTATTAAAGGTAGTCTAGAGTTCAAAAATTGTTTTTAGCAGTCCTTTCTAAAAAATTACTAGGCGAAATCTAATCCAAACTAAATTTAAGGAAACTTTCAGAAAAGTTTTAGTTTCGTTTCAGAAATCTTCTGTAGACTGTCTAGCTATATCATACGAAGGAGAGGAAAAAGGTATGAAATCAAAAAAATGGACCCTGCTCGCAACGAGTTTAACGGCAATGGTGTTGATGGCAGCATGTGCCCAGTCAACAACTACATCCAATACCAATGCAACAACAAATAGTGCCACAACAACTGCAACAAAGACAAACCAATCTTCCTATTTTACAGAGAAGGACTATGATACTTCTTATGATGAAAGCACAGCTTCTAAGATTGAGCTATCTGGCTCATCTGCAAATGTTTCTGGGGATGGGGTGACAGTCTCTGAATCAACAGTGACCATCACAAAATCTGGGGCCTATGTGATTTCAGGTCAGTCTGACGGAGTGCAGATCAAGATCGAGGCAGATAAGTCGGCAGATGTTCATCTAGTCCTAAAAGGTGCGACCATGACCAATACCAATGCAGCGATATCTGCGACATCAGCTGGCCATGTCTACCTGACTCTAGCAGAGGGGACCACCAACAGTTTCTCTGACTCAAGCTCTAACAGCGACGAAAAAGCAGACGCAGCTCTTTTTTCTAAGGTGGATTTGACCATCAACGGGAAAGGAACTCTCAATGTAGATGGCAAGAAGAACAATGGTATCAAGGCCAATGACACCCTCCACATCACGGGTGGCACCTATAACATCACAGCAGTTGGCGATGCCTTTAATGTCAATGATGAACTCAATATCACTGGTACGACCATGACTATCGATGCCAAGGAAGATGGCGTAAAGGTGGACAATGACGAGGATACTTCAGTCGGAACCATGTACCTATCCAACAACAACATCACCGTTACAGCAGGAGATGATGGCATCCACGCATTAGGTGATTTGGTTATCGATAGTGGTACCTATACCGTCAAGAATTCGACAGAAGGACTTGAAGGTAAGTCGATCACTATCAACGGTGGGGACATTACCATCTACTCAACAGATGATGGAGTCAATGCAGCTAATAAAAACGCCCAACAGAGTGAAATCTTCTTTACCATGAACGGTGGGAACCTGACAGTAGAAGTCGGTCAAGGAGACACAGATCCAATTGACTCAAACGGCAATATCACGGTCACAGGCGGAACCATTAAAATGACTGGTCAAACAGGTTTTGACTTCGATGGAACTGCGATCTACACAGGTGGAGATATCTATCTCAATGGTGAAAAACAAACGGAAATTGTCAACTCTATGCCTGGAGGCGGTGGACCAAATGGAGGCCCTCAAGGCGGAGGTCCAGCCCCTGGCGGACAAGGATAAAAAAGAATCTCCTTTCTCGAAAGAGAAGGGAGACTTTTTGTGTTGTTACTGGAGGAAATGTAAAGATAACTCCTTGACACTCCGTCAGCTTTTGATACAATAGTACAAAATTACAGGAGGTGGGCTATGATTCAGAAACATGCAATTCCCATTTTAGAGTTTGATGACAATCCCCAGGCGGTCCTTATGCCAACACATGAGGGGCTAGATTTAAAGTTGCCAAAGAAGTGTATCTATGCGTTTTTGGAGGAAGAGATTGACCGCTATGCTCAGGAAGTAGGCGCGGACTGTATTGGTGAGTTCGTTTCGGCCACCAAAACCTATCCAGTATATGTCATCAACTACAAGGGTGAGAGGATTTGTCTGGCTCAAGCGCCTGTTGGTTCTGCTCCAGCGGCCCAGTTTATGGATTGGTTGATTGGCTATGGTGTGGAGCAAATCATTTCCGCTGGAACCTGTGGCGTCCTAGCCGATATAGAGGAAAATGCCTTTCTCGTCCCTGTTCGCGCTCTGCGAGATGAGGGGACCAGCTACCACTATGTAGCGCCTTCTCGTTATATGGAGATGCAGATTGAGGCTGTCTCTGCCATTGAGCAAGTTTTGGAGCAAAGAGGCATTCCTTATGAGGAAGTTATGACTTGGACGACAGATGGTTTTTACCGAGAGACGGCTGAAAAGGTTGCCTATCGCAAGGAAGAAGGCTGCGCTGTTGTGGAAATGGAGTGCTCGGCTCTTGCGGCAGTGGCTCAGCTACGTGGGGTTGTCTGGGGAGAATTGCTCTTTACCGCAGATTCCTTGGCAGATCTGGACAACTACGACAGTCGTGACTGGGGCTCTGAAGCTTTTGATAAGGCACTCGAACTCTGTCTTGCCATTGTGCACCACATGTGAGTGCTCTTACTGTTTTTATGGTAGAATGTAGTTATGTTATTCAAATCTTTTTTGGAAAAAATCAAGACGATACTGGGACGCTTGTCGCCAGCCCGTCGCATCTTTTTAAGTTTTGCCCTAGTGATCTTCTTAGGTTCGCTTCTTTTAAGTCTTCCCTTTGTGCAAGCAGGAACGTCACAAGCGACCTACTTTGACCATCTCTTTACGACTGTGTCTATGGTCTGTGTGACAGGGCTCTTTACCCAGCCAGTAGCCTCTACTTACAATATCTGGGGCCAGTTGATCTGTATGATTTTGATCCAGATCGGTGGTTTAGGCCTTATGACCTTTATCGGAATCTTTTATATCCAAGGAAAACAAAAGCTCAGCCTTCGTGGCCGTGAGACTATTCAAGAAAGCTTTAGTTATGGGGAAACTCAGTCTCTAAAGGATTTCATCCGCTCAATCTTTCTGACGACTTTTATGGTGGAAGGAATTGGTGCCTTTCTCTTGAGTTTTCGCTTTATCCCCGAATTTGGCTGGGGGCGAGGGATATTAACCTCTATCTTTTTGGCTGTTTCAGCTTTCTGTAATGCTGGATTTGATAATTTTGGAAGTACGAGTTTGGTAGCCTTTCAAACGGACCCCTTGATCAATCTAGTGATTGCAGGATTGATTATCACGGGGGGGCTAGGATTTATGGTCTGGTTTGACCTAGCGACCCAGTTTGGGAAGAAGAAAAAACGCCGTCTGCGTTTCCATACCAAGTTGGTTCTCTTTTTAACGGCGGGAATTTTGCTCTTTGGAACAGTATCGACTCTCTTAATTGAGTGGAATAATCCTGGAACGATTGGAAATCTCAGCGCTCCAGAGAAACTGCTGGTCAGCTTTTTCCAGACCGTCAGCATGAGAACGGCAGGCTTTGCTTCAATTGACTACACCCAGGCTCGACCAGTTACCTTACTGATCTACATCTTGCAGATGTTTCTGGGAGGGGCACCTGGAGGGACAGCAGGGGGGCTCAAGATTACGACCTTCTTTGTCTTGTTGGTCTTTGCTCGCAGTGAATTATTGGGCTTGCCTCATGCCAATGTGGCTCGGAGGACTATTGAACCCCGAACCGTGCAAAAATCTTTCAGTGTCTTTATTATCTTCTTGCTAACATTCTTGCTGGGCTTGATCCTACTAGGGATAACAGCAGAAGGAAATCCGCGCTTTATTTACCTCATGTTTGAGACCATTTCAGCCCTTGCGACAGTTGGAGTGACGGCAAACTTAACGCCGGAGTTAGGTAAGTTAGCCCTCAGTATCGTTATGTTGTTGATGTTTATCGGCCGTATTGGTCCCTTGACACTACTGGTCAGTGTAGCGGAATACCAGCCAGACAAGAAAGATACGATTCACTATATGAAAGCAGATATCACTATCGGATAAGAAAGGAAGAACGATGTCAGATCGGACAATTGGAATTTTAGGCTTGGGAATTTTTGGGAGCAGTGTTTTGGCTGCTCTAGCCAAGCATGACATGAATATCATTGCTATTGATGACCACGAGGAACGCATTAACCAATTTGAACCTGTGCTGGCGCGTGGGGTAGTTGGGGATATCACGGATGAAGAACTCCTTCTATCAGCGGGGATTGACACCTGTGATACCGTAGTTGTCGCAACGGGGGAAAATTTGGAGTCCAGTGTTCTTGCGGTTATGCACTGCAAGAGTCTAGGGGTGCCAACCGTTATTGCCAAGGTCAAAAGTCATACAGCTAAAAAGGTTCTAGAAAAAATTGGGGCAGACGCAGTCATCTCACCAGAGTTTGAAATGGGGCGCTCATTGGCACAGACCATCCTCTTTCATAACAGCGTAGACGTCTTTCAGCTGGACAAGAATGTATCGATTGTCGAGATGAAAATCCCCCAATCATGGGTAGGTAAAAGTCTCAGTCAGTTGGATTTACGTGGGCGATACAACCTCAACGTACTTGGCTTTCGTTCCTACGAAAATGCTCCTCTGGATGTCCAATTCGGACCCAATGACCTCTTGCAGGCAGATGCCTATATCATGGCTGTCATTAATAACCAACATCTGGACACCCTAGCTGAACTGAGTGAGTAGGAGAGGAAGGGTACTCTCTTTACAAATAATTAACGAGTCAATATAAGTATTTTATAAGAGGGATTTAAGAAAAATTTTAACTTTTTCTTAATCCTTTTTAATTTTAGGAGATTATACTAGAGTCATCAAAAAAAGAAAACTCTAAGGAGAATTCTATGAAATTCAATCCAAATCAGAGATATACTCGTTGGTCTATTCGCCGTCTCAGTGTCGGTGTTGCTTCAGTTGTTGTGGCTAGTGGCTTCTTTGTCCTAGTTGGTCAACCAAGTTCTGCACGTGCTGATGTCGTCAATCCGACTCCTACCCAAGTCGTGCCAGACGCTGCTTCGGTGAGTGAAAAGAGCGACTTACCAGCAGAGGTTCTCAAAAAAGCAGTCGATGTAGCTCTTCCTTCAGAACAGTCTATTCCAACACCTAAAGCAAGTGTGGATACGACAAGCTCTTCAGAGAAAGCGGATGTGACTGCTAAAGACCAAGTAGTAGCACCAAAAGAAGAAGTGCAAGCACAACCTGACTCTAAGAAAGAAACAGAAGATGCGATTAAACCTGTGGAAAGTCCTGTGTCTACAGTTTCTGGACAAGAGCGTGAAGCCAGTGAAGCACAAGCACCGACCACTCCAGCTGAAGTTCAAAAAGGTGTAGCTGACAATACCAAAGACACAGTAGATGTCCCAGCTTCTTACTTGGACAAAGCTAACTTCCCAGGACCATTTACAGCGGGTGTCAACCAAGTCATTCCATATGAATTCTTCGCTGGTGACGGCATGTTGACTCGCCTGATCTTGAAAGCCTCTGATAAGGCTCCATGGTCAGACAACGGCTCAGCTAAAAATCCAGCTCTCCCACCAGTAGAGAAATTGGGCAAAGGCCTTTACTTCTACGAAGTGGATTTAGCAGGCACCCAAGGAAAATCAGATAAAGAGTTGCTTGACCTTTTGAAACAAAATGGTACACAAAGCTATAAGGCAACCATCAAAGTGTACGGTGCAAAAGACGGCAAACCTGACTTAACTAACCTCGTAGCGACTAAAGATTTGACTGTTAATTTGAATGGTTTGACCACACCAAATCAGGTTAAAGAGTCTGTTGTTAACAATGTCAAAGACATGATTGATGTTCCAGCTAGCTACCTTGATAAGGCTAAGGTTCCTGGACCTTTCTTGGCCGGTGTCAACCAAGTTATTCCATACGAAGCTTTTGGTGGAGATGGTATGTTGACTCGCCTCTTGTTAAAAGCTTCCGACAAAGCCCCATGGTCAGACAACGGAATGGCTAAAAATCCAGCTCTATTGCCACTTGAAGGCTTGGCTAAAGGCCAATATTTCTACGAAGTGGATTTGAATGGCAATACGGTTGGCAAAGATGGTCAGGCCTTGCTTGAGCAACTTCGAGCTAACGGAACCCATACGTATCTAGCTACTGTTAAAGTTTATGGCGCTAAAGACGGCAAACCTGATTTGACCAATCTGATTGCTACTCGTCAAGTAACGATTCAGCTTCGTGGAAAAGAAATGGCGACAATACCATCTCAACAAGGTCAGATGAATACGAAGCCTTCTGAAACAGGCTCTACAGGTACGACTGAGGGTATGATGGGTACAAATCACCATATGTCAGATATGAAAGTAGATCAACCAGCTTCTAGCCCAATGGCTAATATGATGAAAAAAGATGATAAAGCGATGTTACCAAATACTGGGGAAGCTAAAACGGCTACAGCTGGCCTTGGTATCTTTGGACTAGCCTTGGCAGGGCTTGTTGGACTTTTGGGTTTGACAACCAAACGAGAAGATTAAGATTCAAATCACTTAAACATTAGAGAAAATAGTGTTATACTAAAGCAAGTATAACACTGTTTTTATCGAAGGAGTGTCAGATGAAAAAGACAATTTTGCTGGTTGATGATGAGATAGATATTCTAGATATTCAAAACCGCTATCTTATACAGGCAGGTTACGACGTTTTGGTCGCCCATGATGGTAAGGAGGGATTAGAGCTTTTCAGAAAAAAATCTATCGACCTCATTATCACAGATATCATGATGCCCAATATGGATGGTTATGATTTTATCAGTGAAGTTCAGTATATCGCTCCGGATCAACCCTTCCTCTTTACAACTGCTAAGACAAGCGAACAGGATAAGATTTATGGATTAAGTTTGGGGGCAGATGATTTTATAGTCAAACCCTTTAGCCCACGCGAATTGGTTTTAAGAGTGAATAATATCTTGCGTCGCCTTAGCCGTGGAAGAGAGACAGAACAAATCGAGTTTGGTGACTTGGTAATCAACCATGTGACTCATGAAGTTCGCATTGGGGATCAACCATTGGAATTGACAGTAAAATCCTTTGAACTTCTATGGATATTAGCCAGCAATCCCGAGAGAGTCTTTTCAAAGACGGAACTTTACGAGAAGGTATGGCAAGAGGACTATGTGGATGATACCAATACACTCAATGTTCATATCCATGCTTTGAGGCAAGAGTTGACCAAGTATACGAATTCAAATGCTCCTGCTATCAAAACTGTCTGGGGTTTGGGCTATAAAATGGAAAGGCCAAGAGGTAGAAAATGAAATTAAAAAACTATATTTTAGTGGGGTATCTAGTGTCGACTCTACTAACGATTTTGGTCGTTTTCTGGGCAGTCCAACGAATGTTGATTGAGAAAAGTGAAGTTTACTTTCTAGTTGGAATGACCTTGATTGCTAGTTTTATTGGCGCTGCAGTGAGCATCTTTCTTTTGTCGCCTGTGTTCTCTTCTCTGAAACATTTGAAAAAACAAGCTCAGGATATAGCAAGCAAGGATTTCAGCACAGAAATCGAAACCAAAGGACCATTAGAATTTCAAGAGCTGGGCCAAGCTTTTAATGACATGTCCCACAATTTGCAAGCTACCTTTCAATCACTTGATGAGAGCGAGCAAGAAAAGAGAATGATGATTGCGCAGCTCTCTCACGATATTAAAACTCCCATTACCTCCATTCAGGTTACTGTGGAGGGAATTCTAGATGGAGTGATTAAGGAAGAGGAACGGCTCCACTACTTAACCACGATTGGTCGGCAAACCGAGCGTCTAAACAAGCTAGTGGAGGAATTGGATGTTCTGACTCTTAACACCCAACCTCAAGATACTGCTACTGAAGAAGTCGAAGAGGTCTTTTTAGATCAGTTGCTGATTGAGTCAATGAGTGAATTTCAACTCCAGATTGAACAAGAGGAGCGAGATGTTTACATTCAAGTATCACCTGAGTCGGCGAAAATCAAGAGCCATTCTGACAAACTTTCTCGCATTCTGGTTAATTTGTTAAACAATGCCTTTAAATATTCAGAACCAGGAACCAGAATCGAGGTTCTTGCCCAATTAACAGAACAAGAGCTGAGAATCAGTGTGAAAGACGAGGGTCAGGGGATCCTTCCTGAGGATTTGGAAAAGATCTTTAAACGACTTTATCGTGTGGAAACTTCGCGCAATATGAAGACAGGTGGGCATGGCTTAGGTCTTGCGATTGCACGCGAACTAGCCCATCAGCTTGGTGGCGAAATCACAGCAGAAAGTCAATATGGCTTAGGAAGCAAGTTTACATTCAGCCTCAATTTGAAATAAAGGCGTAAAATCCCTTTACAAATCTAGCTTTTCATGGTACAATAGCCTTTGTGTGAAATAGCAGCAGGAAAGCATGAAGCTCGTCAACAGGTGTCTTATGACAAGTAACCTTGGCTGTTTAGGCGAAGGGCATCTGCACGAATCAGGGCTTTCTAAGTGACTATTTCCACCGAAATATTATTTATATCAGGAGGACATACATATGTCACGTTATACAGGACCATCTTGGAAACAAGCTCGTCGCCTTGGCCTTTCACTTACAGGTACAGGTAAAGAATTGGCACGTCGTAACTACGTACCAGGACAACACGGACCAAACAACCGTTCTAAATTGTCAGAATACGGTTTGCAATTGGCTGAAAAACAAAAACTTCGTTTCACTTACGGTGTAGGTGAAAAACAATTCCGTAACTTGTTCGTACAAGCTACAAAAATCAAAGGCGGAATCCTAGGTTTCAACTTCATGCTTCTTTTGGAACGCCGTTTGGATAACGTTGTTTACCGTCTTGGCCTTGCGACTACTCGTCGTCAAGCTCGTCAATTCGTAAACCACGGTCACATCCTTGTTGACGGAAAACGCGTTGATATCCCATCATACCGCGTAACTCCAGGTCAAGTGATCTCAGTTCGTGAAAAATCATTGAAAGTTCCAGCAATCCTTGAAGCAGTAGAAGCTACTCTTGGACGTCCAGCATTCGTATCATTCGACGCTGAAAAATTGGAAGGTTCATTGACTCGCTTGCCAGAACGCGACGAAATCAACCCAGAAATCAACGAAGCACTTGTCGTTGAATTCTACAACAAAATGCTTTAATTTTAAGAAATATCTTACAGAAAGCCTACAACAGTGGGCTTTTTGCTTTGTCTTAAAACGTCGATTTCTGGGTTTGCTTAGATATTTGCTAGATTGATTTCATAGCCGTTTCAAAGAATGAGACGGCTTTTTTGGCGTTCTCTTTTGAGAGGTGGCTATATATATCCATGGTCATACTGATTTGTGAATGACCTAGGCGGTGCTGAAGTTCCTTGTAAGGTATTCCAGAGTTAAGCAAGAGACTGGCGTGAGTATGGCGGAAACCATGAAAACCAATGTTAGGAACGTCAGCATGTTTGAAGTGGGTTCTTAATCTGGTTTGTAAGGTTCGATTATTGGGGTACTCATGTATAAAGTCAGAAAAGACCACCGTTTCAGTACGTCCAAGTTGCCAAGCCTCTTTTACTTGTCTACGTTTGTACTGTTTTAGCATGCTAACAGTTGCTTGATCTATATCTATATCCCGATAACTAGACTTTGACTTTGGGCTATTGATTTCTTGCTTATAGTTTAGAGTCTTTGTGACGTGGACAATGGCATTTTCTAGGTCAATATCTGACCATTCAAGCGCTAGAGCCTCATTGATACGGCAACCAGTGGCCAGTAGAAACTTGTAAAGTGTAATCTCGTAAAAATGGCGGTACTTGTTACTGTCTAAACTATCGAGATAGTCAAGAAACTTTTTAAGTTCCTGATTGTCAAAATGTTTGATCTTGTGGCGGTTTGCTTTTTGATTGTTTCGAGGTAGCAAGACCTCACGGGCTGGATTGAATGGGATAGCTTGCATAATGACACCATATTGAAGAATACGCTTGTTAAGCGCGTGGATTTTGTCATAATGCAGATACGCCCCAGCTTCTCCTTTATTAGTCTTTTCTGCCAGTCGGTTGACAATGGATTGAATAAGTGAAGTTGTCAGCTTATCGAGCTTATATGAGCCAAAGAGAGGCAAAACATGGCCTTCTAGGAGCCTTCTAGTAGCGTCCTGACTATTTGGCTTTACTGTATGCTTGTGGTTATCCCACCATAGCCTAGCCAGCTCCTCGTAGGTGGATATAGTAGAGGCTTGAAACCTGGTCGATCCGTTTACCTTAAAGTCTATAATTGCGTCTTGGGCTTTTTGCTTGACCTCTTTTTTAGTGCGTCCCGTGACTTTCGTTGTGACTTGTTTACCCGTTACCTGGTCAATGCCCAGATAGACACTAGAGCGGTAGACTATTGACCCGTCTTTTTTACTATGTTGCGTTATTTTCATGATGATAAACCTTTCTAAAATACATCAGCAGGCAAGCTATTATTAAAAAGGTTTTAGATTGTAGTTTATATCATGCTAGGGCTTACGATAAGACCCTTATTTTCGTTTCATTTCTTCCAGTAGAGAATACATAGCATCAATGTGGTTATATTTTTGAAATTCAGGATCTTGGTTTTGTGCAATAAAGTATACGTATTGTCTACCGGATTTGAATTTATCGATAGCTTGTTTTTCCACTAATTTCTTTAAATATTTTAAAATTGTATTTTTGTGGATTTTTAGTTTTTCTTCCAAAGTCTCTCTTGTTATGAAACGGTTTTCGATTATTAATTCTAATATTTTTTTCTCATATTCGTTATCAATATCTAGGTTATCTATAAGGGAAGTATCCCATAATGTAAGTTCAACTGAGTCTAATTCAGTTCGTAAATTGGGATACTTTAAATGACTCTCTTTAACGGCTTCCATTATTTTGGGTATACCAGTTCCAGCTTTTTCACATAAATTTAAAAATCTAAAAATTTCTTGTATTAAGTAGTTTCTTGGATCAGAATGTGCCCCACTAAAAAAGTCCTTTATGTCAATTCTAAGTGTTCCGCCATTTGTGAATATGTACCTATCAGAATATCTAATTATCATTATCCCTTTTTCGCTTTTATAGTCGCTATGAATAAGGCTATTAATGAATGCCTCGCGAATTGCAATTCGTAATTTTGAAATTCCAATTCTATTCATAGAATTTTCTTGAATGTTAGAGTTGTCATTTAAAGTTAGATACAATTTTTCAATAACTAGGTAAAAGAAATTAAAAAGATTATCTTCCCCCCATGTACCATCATAAATCACACGATCTTTAAAGCGATTGTTTTCAGAAAACTCTTTTAGAACATATTCTACGTTATAGTGTGGAATAAACTCTTTTATTGAATTATGTGTACCAAAAATTAATAGTCCAGCAACTGTTGGTTTTATTTTATCGTCCTTGCGATCTCTTCGTAAAGCATTTATTTTTATTAAAAATTGTTCGTTATCCAATTTTGAAAAAGGGTGCTCCGCATTTATATTATCGAACTTTTCTCTATATAGCTTTATTGTTTCTGTATCTAAGTCTAAAATAGAAAAATCCTGAATAAGTGTGCTATCAAAACTTTCCTTAGCGGAATCTCTTAACATAGAGTTGATTTGTTCTTGTGAACATCTAAAATCTCCGGTACCTTGGCGGAAATAAGTAGATGTTACACTTTCGTTTAGATATATTGGTTTGTCCTTATAATCAACTTTATAAATAGGGATAATGATAATACTCTTTCCTTTTTCATTTATAACTTGAACACTTTCTTCATTTATTACATTTCTGTTAATTTTCTTAGGATTGTTAACTAAACTATATAAATCATCAAGTATTTTATCTGGATTATTGACCCCAGAAATATAAAATTCTTTATTCTGTGTATTCTCTGATATTCCCAGAATTAGTAATCCATCATTTGTATTAGCAAAGGAGCAAATGGTTTTCATACCGTCTTTAGGGAAAGAGTTTTTAGCTTCTTTGAATTCAACACTTTGGTTCTCCCCTGATAATAACAATTTTTGTATATCGTATTTTCTCATTTTTTCTCCAATCGATTCGCACACGCATTCGCACACGCATTCGCACACGCGCGGGAAAAATAGTTTATTTTTAGTTAGCTAACAGTGCTATTAAAGGTTTTTTTGAAAGTAGATTATTCGCACACGCATTCGCACACGCGCGGGAAAAATAGTTTATTTTTAGTTAGCTAACAGTGCTATTAAAGGTTTTTTTGAAAGTAGATTATTCGCACACGCATTCGCACACGCGCTTCAGGATTGTTGAACATTGTGGCGCGTGGTATGCTTTTGATCGCTTTTTAATTTTCTCTATATATGATATGCTTTACCCTTGACCAATGGTAACCTTACTAATTCAGGTAGTCGCGTTCTCCATATGCTGATTTCAAGACTTTCAAGAGTTTTTCGGTCTTTTCTTTAGTTCTGGTTTCTTCGGAGATATATCCGCGAATTTGCTCATCTAAATCATTTCTAGTAAACTCGTTACCGAAAATAAATGAGTAATCATCGATTATTTGTTTGGCTTCGTCATTATCAGAAAAAATCAAATTGGTAAACTGTATGCCTCTTGGCGTGGTATTATTGAGATCGGCAGCCTGCACCATAGCGTATAAAGCTAGAATTTCATTATCACTGATAAAGATAGTGTTATCACGGAAAAATGTAATGAAGTCTTTAAACATCTTTTCCTGGAGCTTCTTGTTAGAGCGTTCCATAGAGTAAGCTAAAATCATCCCCTTTTCAGGTTCTATTACCACTTCATCATCATATATTTCCGAGTCATCAATATACCCCAATAGATACCCAACGCTTACTCCGAAGAAGTCAGCTAGTTGCTGGGCTTTTTCTGGTTTAATTTGGCTTTCTCCGTTTTCCCAATTTTGAAGAGTCCGATAATGAACCCTGATATTTTCAGCTAACTCTTTTTGAGATAGCTTTTTTTCTTGTCTTAATTCTTTCAATCTATTCATGTCTTATTACACCTTTCACAGATGATTATAAACTATATCTTAGAAAAAGTACATTTTTTTTGTGCAAAAATTAAAAAAATAGTTGACGCACGAAAAATAATTGTGTATTATACAATCAAGCACATAAAAAATGTGCCAATCTCCAACCTTTCACACTTTCAATCTATTCATGGAGGGGGATTTTTTAGAAAGGAGCAAATCTATGAGCAAACTACGAGGCTATCGGGTTATGTTAGGACTGACTCAGCAACAGATGGCGGACAAACTAAAAATTTCTTTGCAGTCATACAACAACAAAGAATTAGGTAAAACGCCATTCAATGATAAGGAACGCCTAGCGATTAAGTCAATGGTTGCAGAAATCAAATCAGACATAACCATAGATGAACTATTTTATAGCTAGAAAGGAGCAAACCAATGGAATTAGTCTACATGGACGGCAAGAAAGAGCCGTATACTACAAGCGAGATCATCGCTGAATGTGCTGAGGTTACTCATCACACAATACAAGAACTTTTAAGAAAGCATAAAGCTGATTTTGAAAGCTACGGAATTATCGCATTTGAAATGCGTAAATTAGATGGGCGAGGGCGACCAATGAAAATCTATCGCCTAAATGAACAACAGGCAACCTTGCTGATCACTTATCTAAAGAATACCGAACCTGTACGGCGGTTCAAAATGAACCTAGTCAAAGCCTTCTTTGAAATGCGTGAGGAACTTTCTAAGTTTCGTATGCAGAGGGCGCTAGAAAAGCCAAAAAGAAAAACCTTGCATGACAGTATAGAGACATGGGAGGCAAAACCCAAGCACGCGCATAGCACCATGAACAACCTGCTACTAAAAGCAGTAACCGACAGGAACGCTAAGCAGTTAAGGGAAGAACGTGGGGGCTATAATGGCATCGATAGCTTGACCAGTGACGAGCTGGAGCAATACCAGGCATTTGAGGACATGGTAATAGCCATGATTGGCTTGAATATGAGTTATCAAGAAATCAAGTCCATGGTATTCAGAAATAAAAAACCACGCACTAAATGCGCGTGATTGAAACAAAAAAGGCTTACCGAGACCAATCAGCAAAGCCTTTCACACTAACACTAAAACGAATTTAACAAAAAGCAGGCAAGCTATTATTAAAGAGGTTTTAGTAAAGATTTATAACTAGATTATAGCATATCTAGGACATTTTGACCATACGGAGAGCGCTAACTCTTTAAACTGGTTATCACTCCAAGAGTTCGCCAACTTGGGGCAATCGCCCAGCGTTTGGAGTGGTGCTAATCATGTATAGGAAACGACAATTAAAAGGCCGAAAGGGCAATTACACAAACATAGAAAAAGGAGCAAACACCATGGCAGAAACAACATACGAGAATTTAACTAGACGTATAGACAGAATTAGCGTAGAAATGCGAGAAATTAGCGAAAAAAATGGCCTAAGAAGACTTTCTTTATTGGCAAATCAGACAAAATCAATCAAAGAAGATTTATCCCGTTTACTTTGGATTGAACTTCCTGAATTGAATGCAAGCCATAAAATCGAGGCAGTCTCTAAGAGCACTACGGGAATGTTTTTCCACCCTGGTATTTTTGAAATGGACGCTATGCGCCAAGCCTTCTTTAAACGCCAAGCCAAGCACTTTTTTGACAACGAAGCAGAGCAGCAGGCGTATATAGAATATGCTGAAAAGGAGTATTTAGAGGCTACTATAACCTTAAAAGATATTCTTTTTAATTCTAAAAATGCTAATCAGAAAGTAAGTGAAGATCATCTTATAGAGCAGTTTGAGGAGGCAATGCAATGACACTAGATCTAGACAACATGACACAAGCAGAATTTGATAAACGAATGGCTAAGATCAAGGCAGAAAATCCTAACCTCTTCCAGTTTATTGCTGATTTTGTAGATCGAAAAGTAAGCACCGAAGAGGTGGACGACTTCCTGAAGATGGGACGAAGCGACCAAGTGGACTACATCAAGAGCTATCAAGCGAGGTCATAGCATGAATGAACTAGATTTAAGCAACAGACAGGCGATTGTCTTTGTTGTGGTATTGATTGGCTTACTGCTTTATCTAAACCACCGAGACCGCAAAAAAAGCGCCCAAATTGAGCGAGAAAGCAAACAGACAATAGAAACACCTAGCGAGGATTTAAGCCCTGATTATGGGCGTTATATTCAACTTGCAGGGGTCAATGTATGGGGAGGAATTGAATGAATCTAACACTGAATGACAAGCGAGTATTAAAACTAATCAAGGTAGGGGCTGAGAACTCTATCACTGGGGCTGAAATCAGCTTAATCACTAAACTAGCAGAAAGAACCGTCCAGGACATTATCAGCCGTCTGATCACGCGCTACGGCGTTCCTATCGTTGGGGTACGTCATGGGGCTTTCAGAGGCTACTTTATCCCAGCTAACAAAGAGGAGCTACTAGACGGAGCAAAGGCATTCTATAACCAAGTACAAGAGGAGCAGAAGCGTCTGACTGTCCTTTTGAATGCCGATTTAGAGAGCTATAAGCTACTACTGAAGGGGGCAGAAGACTATGTTTAGTTTAAGCAAAGAAAGCGAAAACGAGTTAGCCCATGGTGTTTTAAACCTTGTAGAAAAATACCTGGAGGCGCGTGATATACACAAGCCACGACTGACAGGTTTAATCTCAGCTCAGGAAGCCATGGACGAGCTAGATATAAAGTACAAGACACTCCAAAAGTGGGAAGATGCTGGGCTAAGACGATACCAGCCCCCACTAGAAGATACTAGGAAAATCTATTATAGAATTTCTGACATCTGGAAGTTTCTGGGGGTGGAGAATGGCTAGATATAACACACACCCAGCACAAGGTAGAGGGCATTATCATGACATTAAATTGTATAAGTACCGTGGGAAATCTTTGGAACAGGTTAAAGAACAAAAGCTACTGAAGAAGTTAAAAAAGAAGCGCAAAAAGGGGAGATAGTATGACAACTTACGAGGCTAAAGGCTTTCAAAATAATCTTGTCTATCCATTTGATAAGATTGGGTCGTTTGAGTATATTGAACGTTTTAAGCCTTTGGTAGTCCCTGAAGAGGTAAATATCGAAGACTTCAAACGTACACAAGCGCCTTACTGTATCAGCGGGAAAGTAACACCAGAAAAGAATGGCAGTTACAAGCGAAACAATTCCAGCCTAATCTATCGGGATTTGATTTTCCTTGATTATGACGATATACAAGGGACGTCTGAGGGCTTCATAGAAGCCATTTCCAGCGCTTTGTTTGGCTATTCCTATATCTTATACCCGACTATCAAACATAGCCCAGAAAAACCCCGTTTTCGCCTTGTGGTGAAGCCTGACAACGTGATGAATGAGGCAACCTATAAGCAGGTAGTGAAAGAGATTGCTGACAAGATTGGACTACCCTTTGACATGGCTAGTCTAACCTGGTCCCAACTCCAGGGCCTACCAGTCACAACAGGAGACCCAGCGGACTATCAAAAAATTGTAGAGCATGGCCTAGATTATCCAGTCCCCAAGGTTGAACCAAGAGCGAAGCAAGAAAATACTGGAAAATTCACACCCAGAACGAGTGGCCAGAGATCGATGACCATGAGAATTATTGACACGCTTTTCAACGGATTTGGAGACAAGGGAGGGCGTAACGTGGCAGTGACCCACTTTGTAGGCTTGCTCTTTAACAAGTGGGTTGATTGTGATCTAGAGACCGCCTACGAACTTACAAAGATAGCCAATAGCGTGACTGCTGAACCTTTACCAATCGAGGAACTAGATCGTACATTCAGTAGCATAGCACGGGCAGAATACAGAAAGAGAGGGTAGAACCATAGAACTAGAAGAATTAGAAAACCTAAAAAGTGAAATCTTGGAGGTGAGAGAACAAGAACAGCCTCCTAGAACTATGAAGGAATTAGAAAATCGTATCTTTAAAGCTGGTGAAGAATGGCGGGCAGAACATACCGAAACTAAAGTAAACGAGTCCACAGGGGACGTTACCGAAAAGGTCGCTATGCCCCAAACATTCACCGTTGCTAAAATACTGAGCGAGATTGTCATATTTACTTTTATCAGTAAGAGCAATGTTCCTGATTATAGCCTACTCTATATCTATGATTTAGACGAGGGTATCTATACCGCTAGTAATGATCTTTTCAATCTTTTATGTAAAACTTTTGACGTGAGAATTAAACCCAGAGAGTGGCCTCAGATTAAGTTAATGGTTAGAACATTGACAAAGATACAAAAGCCTTTAGAAAGTTCCAACCTCATTCCCGTACATAACGGAATTATCAACTTAGAAACTAAGGAACTACTCCCCTTTAGTCCTAAGTATGTAATTACAAGTAAGATAAGCACGGCCTACCACGCGCCTAAACGAGTCCCAACAGATAGAGAGGGCAAAACTTTTGATGATTGGCTAAACTCAATCGCTTGTAATGATAGTGAACTGGTAACACTGTTTTGGCAGATTATCCTTGAAGCTATTAACCCTAACCATACCCGAAATAAGTTTGCTATCTTCTACGGGGACGGTAATAATGGTAAAGGGACATTTCAGCGCTTCCTTATCAATCTGATAGGGGAAAGCAATATATCAGCCTTAAAGCCTGCACAGTTCGGAGAAAAGCATAACTTGGAGACCTTGGTAGGTAAGGTTTGTAATATTGGAGACGAAGCGCCTAACGAATACTTGAAAAATCCGTCTGATTTAATGAGTATCACTAGTGGGGACACCGTGCTAGTCAATCCAAAAGGTCGGCCAGCTTTTGAAGCTACCTTTAAGCTATTCAATATCTTTTCAGGCAACTATATCCCCAATGGTGGCAACAAGACAAAAGGCTGGTATCGTAGAATTATGATCGTACCTTTCAATGCTGACTTTAACGGGGCAAAGGAAAAGCCTTGGATAAAAAATGAGTTTTTAGCAAATAAGGAAGTCCTAGAATATGCCCTATACAAAGCTATCAATCAAGAGCCATTTACTCACTTTATCGAACCTCAATCAGTCAAAGACCTGCTAGAAGAATACCAAGAGGATAATGACTACTTACTTTCATGGGTTAAGCATGAATACATGGAAAAAGGTTGGCATGAGCTGGATGTAGTACCCGTTTTTATACTGACCAGATCACTAAAGCATTATGCTGAGGACATGGGGATAGCCAAGCCTAATGTTTATGGGGCAGGAAAAGAAACGATAAGACACTTACAACAGTTAACACCTAATAAGTATCAACTAAAAAAAGCTCGTGTTAGATTTGAAGATTTTGACAAACTAGATCCGTTGGAGTTTGAAAGACCTAAACTGGGTCGAGTGAATCACGCTATAACTAAAAAAGAATAATGTTGACCTTCTTGTTGACCTTTTTTTAAAGAAGGTCAACATCCTAAACCCTTGATAGTACTAGTATTATAGCCCTTATGTTGACCTTGTTACCTTCTTTTTAAAAACAAGAATGTAAATGAAATAGATATATTTTATATATAAGGGCAAGGACTTCAAAAGAAGGTCAACATGGTAACAAAGTGACCTAACCCCTTGGGGGAGTATAGCTGAACCGTGTTACCTAGAAGGTCAACAAAACACCAAAGAAGGTCAACAGATTGCAAAAATTACATAATTTACCTTAAAATAAGAATAGGAGAAACAACATGACATTAAAAACATTTTCTGACAAAGCAAAAACATTCAATTTCACTTACGATTTTAAAGACCTAGATACTGCTATGGTAGCAGGTCACGCGCTACTGGGATATATGACTGGAACATATTGCCAGCCTACAATTTCATTGACTTACAAGGATAAGGGAACGCTGGTCGCTGAGTATGTGGAGGATAACAAGCTAAACAAGACCTTCAAGCGCATTTGTGACAGTTTCAAGGACTATTACAATCAACCAGAGGAGCTTGAAGCATTTGAAGAACGTTATAAACAGGAGCGCGTGCTTCAACTCAAAGAGTCGGAGGATTTTGAGAGTTTGCTGAATAAGGTCACAAACTACGAGCTGGAACTATTAGACTATGCTGATCGCTTGCTTTCTGATAAACGTATCCCTATGGACTCTATGACCGCTTTTGGTACGTTGGAAATGCTGGGCGATGAAAGTATTAGCCTACTCCAAAAGTTGGACGTAGAAGGCGAATATAAAGGCCTTGCTGATTATTTGGCTGAGGCAGAAAGCTAGAACTATCAAGAGAGGCACCAGCCTCTTTTTGTGGTTTCATTACTACTAAACCCAATCGATTTGGGTTTTTCTATATATAAAGGTATTTTGAACGAATGGAAATTATAAAATCAATAACCATAGAGACATTTATAAAGCCAATGAAAAACAAGAATATCAGTCAGGGTATAGCTGAGTTGGACGGTAGAAAACTAGAAATAGACTTAGATAACCTTTATATCACCTTTGAACGTGATCATTTTGATTTAGCGAGAATACCAGGAACCAAGGGAGGCAATCGCTACTTCTTTGTCTGTCCTATTTGTGGTAATCGATGTAGAAAACTCTATAAGAGACTTTTGCTATATGGTTGTGGATCATGCCAGAAAATACACAAATCAACACTGAACCGAAGTAAGACAGATTGCCAATACTATTGGGAGCTTGCGCTGAGGGAAGCTAGAAAGGTAGAACCAGGTTGGAGTCCTAGACGTGGTGGATATATGTTTGACAGTTTTCCTGAAAGACCAAAATACATGAAACAGAAACGATATTACAAGCATTATCAAAAGTTTGTTAACTACACCAGAAAAGGGGATAGATTTTGGCTGAATGGATTGAGTAATTTGAAGTAGTTTTTTGGAGCATTTCCAAACAAATCTTAATCAAGATCAAGGGAAAAAATAGTTATATAAATATTGTTTAGCTTTAATCAATTACAAGATACTAAGCAGGTATGAAGGCGAGATATGAGGCAGAGATACCCCCTTTATTTTTAGACGGGGGTAGGTGTTGTTCGGATATAAGAACGCTGCCCTCTTTTGTGCAGAAAATTCCCTTTTTGAAATGTTTTTGAAGTTGGTAGAATGTAGTATTACTAGGTGTTTAGCTTGATTTTTTGACCGATAAAGCTACTACTCAATTATCCAATTTTATAACATAGTGGGGGGTATCTCCTCCACCCACGCGCTTCTATGAACTTCACACCGTCATTATACATTTTTTCTCACGGGAAACAGATTAAGCCTTGAACCACGAACGAACATCGAGAAAACGAAAAAAAAGCCAGCACAGGGCTGACTCCTTTATAAATTATTCCTTAAAACTATTATACCATGAAGGAGTATCAACTTGACCATTAAAGAAATAGAGGAACAACTAAAAAGAGTAAAGAAAGGGAACGACCTTATCCAGCGACTGCAGCTAAAGTACCAGAGTTTAGAAAGTGGACTGCTTGCAGGAACTAACCAATATCAAACACGGGTTACTACAAGTAAAAATAATAACGCTGAAAATAAACTGCTTGAAACTTTGGAATTAAGAGATAAGATAGCGAAGCAAATACAAGCTATTACTAGCGAACGTATAGAAGTAATGGAGATGATAGATCAGTTAGATGAAATCGAAGAATGGTTAGTATTGACAATGTTATATGTGAATAACCTCCCTTTGGCTCAGATTTATAGGGAGATGAAGATAAGCAAGGTTAACGTATATAGAATTAGGAAGCAAGCTTTAGACCACTTGGCAGGTATGGTAAATGCAGATTGATAAAAAAGAGACAGTCAAACAGGTATACAGATTTCTAAAAAGCTATCCATCGCTGGTAAAATTGAGTCTAGACGACCAAGATGGAGCGTTTAGAGCCAAAGCTGAAGAGTTGATAGGTGTGATTGAAGCCTTCAGGGACAATCTAGATGATGTACGACGTGAGATATTCACCAATCTCTTTACAAGACAAACAAAAGAGGTTTTAAAGTTATGGCAGTTATACGAGAGACTAGAGATTGATAAATCTGAGTATGAACGTCTCAAGGCTGAGATGCTGCTAGACTTTGCTAAAAGCTATCGAGACGGTGTTTTGTTGATTGAATATTAGGATAGGAAAGTTTATAATTAAGTCATAGCGTAAGAGAAAATACTTAAAATTTTATGTGAAGCGTTTGAATTTGAATTTGGAAGGATTGATTGACATGATTGAGAAGTATGATTATGATTGGCCAGAAGCTGAAGACGACAATCTGGATGAATTGTTAAAAAAAGCCAGCGAACGAAATAAAAACAAAATCGTTGAGGACTTGGATCACGAATGGGAAGAGTTTGTAAGAACACTTAAACTGGAGAGGATTGATTAGTTATGCCTTATACTTTAACCAAGGAAGAAGAGAAGTTTTGGCTTTCTCAACCTGATGAGATTACTATTCTTCCTATTGAGGAAATAGAAAAGAAATACGCAGGATTAAGTAACGAAGAACTATGGCAGAGTATCAAGGATACTATTGATAATCTTTAAAATTGAGAAAAATGTGATATAATCAAAACATAGAGGATAGAGGTTGAAAAGTATCCGCCTCCAACGCGCCACTTAGCTAGTGGGTCGAGAAATGCGGGCGACATTCGGCGGTCCCGCCTATCCTTCTGTATAGCCAAGCCCTTAGAAGCAAATCTGAGGGCTTTTGTGAGGTGCTAGAAGTTCCTACAATTATGTTTGAAGATGAAGGCAAAGAGTTACAGGTATAACATCATAAAGCACGCGCTTCATGGTATAATTTACCTATCAGCAATCAGAAATTAAAGTATGGAAAAGTATGTACATATTTCATCAGAAAACAAAAAAGCACGTTTGACCGTGCTAGTTTCTTGCCTGCTGAACTCATCGATTGGTAGAGCTGAAAAAGCTCTTTTTTGCTTAGTTTTTTGCTTAGATAGAAAGAAAACTTAAGAATACAGAATAAAACTAAATTCCCTGTAAAACCTTATGTATCAATGGTTAGAGCTATCTAAAGAAGCCTAGCATTATCAACTTTCGGCAATACAACAAAATGCTTTAATTTTAAGAAATATCTTACAGAAAGCCTACAACAGTGGGCTTTTTGCTTTGTCTTGAAAAACTATAAAACACTTCTTAACTGTGAAGGGGGATAAAAAAATTCCCTGCAAATTGAAATTGCAAGGAACTTTTGTTAATGGTAATGGGCAAGCCAGGCGGAATACTTTTTCCCAAGCCAAAGAGCAAAGAGGAGATTGATGACGACGATGCCTGAACCGACTAGTGAAAATAGGAAAAATTCGCTGGTCGAAACCCGCCACAAATGTACAACGTCTGTAATCAAATAAGCACTGATAGGGAAACAGAGGACAGAAGTAATCAGAGCAGGGATATACTTACCAAGAAAGATTGCTTGCCCGATATGGAGCAAGAGATGAAGCGCAAATGCTACAAATCCACCTAACCAAACTAATTCGAGCGCTCTAGATTGAGTAAAATACGCAAATAAAGTGATGGATAAGACAAGAATAAACTCCTCAAAAACAGCAAGGGCAAATCCCTCTGTTGTAATTCCTTTGTGAATCTTGAGAATAGCTGGAGCCTTTTGAGCCAGCAAGGTTTCGTTGAGATGAATCCAAGGGACAAGACCGATAATTTCTTCCATATCGTGAAAGATAAAGAGTAGCGGGAACATCCAAAGATAAAATGCCATAAATCTCTCCTGAAAAGCTATAGATTGCTAACCAATAAAGCAAAAAACGCCCAGTAAGGCGTTTTGAGTTAGGTGTGCTTATTTAACTTCTGTAAACACGACGTGCTTGCGAAGTTTTGGTGAGTATTTCTTCAATTGAAGACGGTCTGGAGTGTTACGTTTGTTTTTAGAAGTAAGGTACAAGCGTTCACCAGATTCTTTGTGTTCAAGTGTGATATTTACGCGCATGGTATCTCCCTTCTATTATTCAGCTGTAGCAGCTTTAGCGATCTTACGTCCTTTGTAGTATCCTTTAAGTGATACACGGTGAGAACGTGAGTAATCTCCAGTAGTTTCGTCAAAGTTTACAGATGGAGCTGTTACTTTGTAGTGTGTACGACGTTTGTTTTTCTTCGCTTTTGAAGTGCGACGTGCAGGTACTGCCATTTTGATTTCTCCTTTAGGTATTTAAATTCGATTCAATCTAGTGATTTTCATCAACCATATTAGAATAACACATTTTTTTTGTAAAGTAAAGTTACTTGACAAAAAAAGATGAAAAAATTAGAAGCTAGTAATCGAAATTTTCTGAAAATTCAAGAATTTTATTCTGTTCTTCATGCGGAAATTGTGCTATAATGGTAAAAACTGAAATGGGAGGGATAAGATGACAGAATTAGATAAACGTCACCGCAGTAGCATTTATGACAGTATGGTTAAATCACCAAACCGTGCCATGCTTCGTGCGACTGGAATGACAGATAAGGACTTTGAAACACCGATTGTGGGAGTGATTTCAACTTGGGCGGAAAATACACCATGTAACATTCACTTGCATGATTTTGGGAAATTGGCTAAAGAAGGTGTCAAATCTGCGGGCGCTTGGCCGGTACAGTTTGGAACCATTACCGTAGCAGACGGGATTGCCATGGGAACTCCTGGTATGCGTTTCTCTCTAACATCTCGTGACATCATCGCGGACTCCATCGAGGCGGCTATGGGTGGTCACAACGTGGATGCCTTCGTCGCTATCGGTGGCTGTGACAAGAACATGCCTGGTTCTATGATTGCCATTGCCAATATGGATATTCCAGCTATTTTCGCCTATGGTGGAACCATTGCACCGGGAAATCTTGATGGAAAAGACATCGATTTGGTTTCGGTATTTGAAGGAATCGGTAAGTGGAACCACGGTGACATGACAGCTGAGGACGTCAAGCGTCTCGAATGTAATGCCTGCCCTGGCCCTGGTGGCTGTGGTGGTATGTATACTGCTAATACCATGGCGACTGCTATCGAAGTTCTCGGGATGAGTTTGCCAGGATCATCCTCTCACCCAGCTGAATCAGCTGACAAGAAAGAAGATATCGAAGCAGCAGGACGTGCTGTTGTTAAGATGTTGGAACTTGGTCTCAAACCGTCAGATATCTTGACTCGTGAAGCCTTTGAAGATGCTATCACAGTAACCATGGCGCTCGGTGGTTCTACTAATGCCACTCTTCACTTGCTTGCTATTGCCCATGCTGCAAATGTTGACTTGTCACTTGAAGACTTCAATACGATCCAAGAGCGTGTGCCTCACTTGGCTGATTTGAAACCATCTGGTCGGTATGTCTTCCAAGACCTCTACGAAGTCGGTGGTGTGCCTGCGGTTATGAAATATCTCTTAGCGAATGGCTTCCTTCACGGAGACCGTATCACATGTACTGGTAAGACAGTTGCTGAGAACTTGGCTGACTTTGCAGACCTCACACCAGGTCAAAAAGTTATCATGCCACTTGAAAATCCAAAACGTGCAGACGGTCCGCTTATCATCTTGAACGGGAACCTTGCCCCTGATGGCGCGGTTGCTAAAGTATCAGGTGTTAAAGTGCGTCGTCACGTTGGACCAGCTAAGGTCTTTGACTCAGAAGAAGATGCTATCCAGGCCGTTCTGACAGATGAAATCGTTGATGGCGATGTTGTCGTTGTTCGTTTCGTGGGACCTAAGGGAGGTCCTGGTATGCCTGAGATGCTGTCACTTTCATCAATGATCGTTGGTAAAGGTCAGGGAGACAAGGTGGCCCTCTTGACAGACGGACGTTTCTCTGGTGGCACTTATGGTCTGGTTGTTGGACATATCGCTCCTGAAGCTCAGGATGGTGGACCAATTGCCTACCTTCGTACAGGTGATATCGTTACGGTTGACCAAGATACCAAAGAAATTTCCATGGCCGTATCCGAAGAAGAACTTGAAAAACGCAAGGCAGAAACAACCTTGCCACCACTTTACAGCCGTGGTGTCCTCGGTAAATATGCCCACATCGTATCATCCGCTTCTCGCGGAGCCGTGACAGACTTTTGGAATATGGACAAGTCAGGTAAAAAATAAACAAGAAAAGCAAGCCATTTTCGGCTTGCTTCTTTTCATCTTCAAAAGTGATTTGCCTGCTTAACGAGGTGGGAGACCTAGGGCAATACGGCCGTAGCGACTGATTCGTGTGATCTTCCAGGCAGGAGACCAAGTAACTTCAACCTTGACATCTTCGATGCCCTCGATCTGTTTCAGACCTGCGACGATTTCGATAGGCAGGCTTTCGGCGCAATCACAGGCAGTATCAGTGAAAGTCATGACAATCTTACAGAGACCCGTTTCGTCCAGATTGATTTCATAAATCAAGCCCAGATTGTAAACATCCAATTCCACATCCGTATCAAAAACCTTCTCTAGTTTTTCGATAATTTGGTCTTGTAAGGCCAAAGCGCGGTCATTGATTTTGATATCGTCTCTCATAGCAGTCCCTCCACGTGATAAATATCCTCTATTTTCTCATAATTCTGACAATTTGGCAAGTTTTTGATGAGTTTTCTGAAAAATATGATAAAATGAAGAAAATATTCAATTAAGGGGAAGTCTATGGAGCAGATTGGAACAGTCTTTAGACAATTACGAGAGTCAAGAAATATCTCATTAAGACAAGCAACTGGGGGACAATTTTCGCCGTCTATGTTATCCCGATTTGAAACAGGTCAGAGTGAGCTTTCAGTGGAAAAGTTTCTATCTGCACTGGAAAATATATCTGCGAGTGTGGAGGAAATCCTCTTCCTAGCGAGAGGTTTTCACTATGATACCGATTCTGAGTTGAGAAAAGAAATCATAGATGTCTTGGATCCAAAGAATATAGCACCTCTCGAAGACCTGTATCGTAAGGAGTATCAAAAGTATGCCAATTCTCAAAACAAACAGAAACATATTCTAAATGCCATTATGATCAAGTCTTATATGAAGAGCATGGATGAAACGGTAGAGTTAACAACAGAGGAAGGGAAAGTCCTTCATGATTACCTGTTTTCTACCGAGATTTGGGGGAACTATGAACTCAATTTGTTCTCAGTTAGTTCCCCACTCTTATCTGTTCCTCTTTTCACTAGATATGTACGAGAAATGGTCCGAAAATCTGATTTTCTAATGGAAATGAAGGGAAATCGGCACCTATTTCACACCATGCTACTGAATGGTTTTTTAGCCAGCATTGAGTGTGAAGAATTTACCAATGCCTCTTATTTTAAACGTGTTATCGAAGAGCATTTCTACAAGGAAAACGAGACCTATTTCCGAATTGTCTATTTGTGGGCGGAAGGTCTCCTTGATAGCAAGCAAGGAAGAGTTAAAGAAGGACAAAAAAAGATGGAAGATGCTGTCCGTATTTTTGAGATGCTTGGCTGTAACAAATCTGCCGAATACTATAGAAACACGCCCGATTGTTGAATATCTGCAAGTTAAGAAAATGATTTAAAATTTGAAGCGATAGAACTCCTGATCTCTCTCAGGCCATTAAAGAAGTTCTATCGTTTTTTATTTGTTGCATATATTCAAAAGTTCTCCCTCTTAAATTTCTAAGTGCTATACTATAGTCATACTTCATATAGGGATTAGAACAAGAAGGGAGATTATCTATGAATCTATTGTTCAGAAATCAAGCTTATCGACTCTTGACTTTGTCACGATTCTTCAATGCTTTTGGTGCTTCAATTTTTAACCTGGTATTTATCGTTTATGCGTCGACCTTGCCACAAGCATCTTTTGCGGTTGCTATGGCGAATATTGTCATGATTCTTCCGACTCTCTTTACAGTTTTTGTAGGGATTCGGGCAGATTACACGAGGGACAAGGTCAAATGGATGGTCTATAGCGGTTTGTTTCAGGCAGTTTTATTTTTTCTAGCAGCTTTAGTTGTTCAGCAAGCTAGTCTCTTTGCTTTTTCTAGTCTGTGTTTGATCAATGTCATTAGCGATGTAATCAGTGATTTTGCTGGTGGTTTGCGCATGCCTCTCATCAAGGAAAAAGTAGCTGAACAAGATCTGATGGAAGCTTATTCTTTTTCCCAGTTTATCACCTATATATCAGCTATTGGTGGTCAAGCTTTCGGAGTCTGGCTTTTAGGGCTATCGGTCAACAATTTTTCCCTCGTTGCGGGAATCAATGCCTGTTTTTTCCTAGTATCAGCCTTTATTCTCTTTTTAGGAAAAAGCAAATTGAGCCTGTCAATGTCATCTGCTGATGGTGAATCACTAAAAAATGAGAAGCTATCTATCAAAGAGCAGTTCCTAACAATTTATCGAAATTTACGCCTCGTTTTTCTTAAAAGTGGACAGAAAAACTTTGGTTTTATGCTCTTTGCTGTCTTGCTTATCAATGCCTTGGGTGGCGCTTTGGGTGGAATTTATAATATCTTCTTTTTGAGCCATTCTCTCTTGAATTTTTCTTACACAGAGACACTATTTATCAATCAAGCCTGTGTTTTGTTAGCAATCATCATCAGTAGCCTTACGGGCAATGATTATTTTGGGAAGCAGTCCTTGCCTAGATTGATGATGTGGGCTACCGTAGGACTCACTCTAATTGGTCTGGCTAACGTATTCAATCAAGTCGTGCTTGGTTTGCTATTTCTATTTTTAACTCTGTATGTGTCTGGCAAAGTTCAACCAAAGATTAGTGCCATGCTCATGAAAAATCTAGCTCCAGAGGTTTTAGCTCGTACCAGTAATTTTTTAGGTTTATTATTTACCTTATCCATACCTGTGGGAACAGCTTGTTTTTCACTTGTTGCCGTATGGAATATACAGTTGACTTGGATGCTATTTGTTGGTCTTTCCTTGCTAGCTATTCTTTTGACAGTTATTAATCTTAAAAATGATATCTAAATCCTAAATTTTTTCTCACTGTTTTAATCCCTTTATTTATGGTAAAATAAGACTATTAAGTTTAAAGAGGATTCCCTATGAAATTACAAAAACCAAAAGGAACGCAGGATATTTTACCTGCTGAGTCTGCCAAGTGGCAGTACGTTGAGGGCTTTGCCCGTGAGATTTTCAAGCGCTATAACTATGCGGAAGTGCGTACGCCTATTTTTGAGCATTACGAGGTCATCAGTCGCTCTGTCGGAGATACAACGGATATCGTAACCAAGGAAATGTACGATTTTTATGATAAGGGTGACCGCCATATCACTCTTCGTCCAGAAGGAACTGCGCCCGTTGTCCGTTCTTATGTGGAAAATAAACTTTTCGCCCCAGAAGTGCAAAAGCCAAGTAAGTTCTACTACATGGGCCCAATGTTCCGTTATGAGCGTCCGCAAGCAGGTCGTTTGCGCCAGTTCCACCAGATTGGTGTTGAGTGTTTTGGCTCTAGTAATCCAGCTACCGATGTGGAAACCATCGCGATGGCAGCCCACTTCCTGAAAGAAATCGGCATCCAAGGTGTCAAAGTGCACCTCAACACTCTTGGAAATCCTGAGAGCCGTGCGGCTTACCGTCAGGCCTTGATCGACTATTTGACACCACTCAAGGAGACCTTGTCTAAGGATAGCCAACGTCGTTTGGAGGAAAATCCTCTTCGTGTTTTAGACTCTAAGGAAAAAGAAGACAAGGTGGCTGTAGAGAATGCGCCGTCTATTTTGGACTTCCTTGATGAAGAAAGCCAGGCTCATTTTGATGCTGTGCGTCAGATGTTGGAAAATCTTGGAGTAGACTATATCATCGATACCAATATGGTGCGTGGTCTGGACTACTACAACCACACGATTTTCGAGTTTATCACTGAGATTGAGGGCAATGACCTGACGGTCTGTGCAGGTGGTCGCTACGATGGTTTGGTTGCTTACTTTGGTGGTCCTGAGACTGCTGGATTTGGTTTTGGACTTGGTGTAGAGCGCCTGCTTCTCATCCTTGAAAAGCAAGGTGTGGCCCTCCCTATCGAAAACGCCCTAGATGTCTATATCGCAGTCTTGGGCGAAGGAGCAAATGTCAAGGCCTTGGAGTTGGTACAAGCCCTTCGCCAACAAGGATTCAAAGCAGAGCGTGATTACCTCAATCGTAAACTAAAAGCTCAGTTCAAGTCAGCCGATGTCTTTGCGGCTAAGACCCTCATCACCTTGGGAGAGAGTGAAGTCGAAAGCGGACAAGTGACGGTCAAAAACAACCAAACACGAGAAGAAGTGCAAGTGTCGCTTGAGACCATCAGCCAAAACTTCTCTCAAGTCTTTGAAAAACTAGGATTTTAATAGTATTTAAAACTGGTCAGGATCTTACTCCTGACCTTTTTCTTTTGCAAAATGACAAAAATCATAAACTTTTTGACAAACATACTTGTCAAAAAGAAAAAGATGTGTTACAATATAAGCAAGTTAAGAGAAAAGGAAAAAAGAACGATTATGTGGGCATTAGGATTTGTACCTCTTGTGATTATGTATTATATATACCATTCCCAAAAGGTCAAGAAATTAGAGAATAAAATCAAAAGAATTGAGCAAAAAGAGAAAGGAAATATAGAAATGTCAAGAATTTTAAAAGAATTGATTGGGAACAAACCAACAATCGTTGGACAATTATTTGGAACAGACAACTGGGAAGTTGTGGATGTTGATGAGGAATGGGTCAAGCTACGCCGTGTTGATAAAAAGGGAAAAGAAAAATTTAAACTACAACGTATTGAGGATATCCAAACCGTTGAATTTGGCGGAAAGTAGGTCTGTGACATGCAACTTAAAAATCGTTTAAAAGAGCTTCGGGCTCGCGATGGTCTCAATCAAACCGAACTAGCCAAGCTAGCAGGGGTTTCCCGACAGACCATCAGTTTGCTAGAGAGGGATGAATACACTCCGTCCATTGTAATCGCCCTGAAGATTTCACAGATATTCAATGAACCAGTCGAGTCGGTATTTCGTATAGAGGAGGATGAGTGATGAACAAGTATAAAGTGATTTATTATATGAGTGTTTTTGCCTTTATTGTGAATGCTTTCGCTATGATTGGAACATTATTCGGTTGGTTTTATTTTGTTGAAAGTAAGTATTTGTTTTGGATTAATTTAGTCCTCTTGTCCATTCTCAATTGGTTAAAGAAGAAGGAGAAAAATGATGAACAAGTATAAAGTGATTTATTATGTAGTTGCCATAGCCCTATTAGTCAGCGTATTTCTACTGATTGGGATGGACCTAGGCTGGTTTAATCTGTATCAAAGTGACCAATTTATTTGGGTCTACTTTGCTCTCATCCCAGTAATTGAATGGATTGAAAAGAAAGCAAACAATTTAGCAAGTGAAAAAGGAGAATGAATATGAAAAAGTTTTTAGCAGATTTTCAAGTAGATACTGAACATAAAGAACTTGCAGGTGTTTGTGCAGGTTTAGGAAATTATTTTAACATTCAAGCCAATATCGTTCGTTTGGTGACAGTCTTGTTGTTTCTCTCTTCTACGGAGATTGGGATTATAACAGTAACTCTCTATGCCTATCTAGCGGGTTGGCTTGGGAATGAACCCTTGGGAGATGGAGCAAAAAAAGCTAGAAATCAAGCTATTCTCTTACTTGCTGTTTGTTTGATTTTAGTATCACTTGGAACAGAGGGGTTGACAGCTATTTATGAATCAGGTAAAGTGCTTGGTCAGTGGTTGGTTGGATTGGTTTAGAGAAAGGATGAATATGAAAAAGAAACGTGGATTGTTATTTTTAGCGGCTGTTGTCTTGGGAGGTTTCTTGGGCAGTTTTGCAGGGATGTTTAAGACACGTGCCGAATCCCATGGAACTATTTTAGATGTAAAGATCTTGATACCATGGATATCAGCTATTTGTTTACTGTTAGGTTTTATTAGCATTCTTTTGACTTTCAATTTCTTAAAGAAAAGTAGAAAGTTTCACTCCTTGTATCAAGAGGAAATGGATGATGATCTGAATGAAACCTATTATGTGCAAATGTATCGTAATCTTGAGTTTGGAACCATCGCTTTTAATATAACAGGCGTAGCGATTTTATTGTCTCTCTTCATTTCAGGAAGTGAAGTAATTGTACTAAATGTAAGCCATCTAACATTATCTCTTTCTTTTTTGGCATTAGTGATGGTTTTCAGTGCTCAAAAATATCTCTATAAAACAATTGCAATCGTTCGTCAGTTTGATTTGGAATTCTTCTCTACACCAAAGGATGTTTTGGACTATATAAATTCTTATGATGAAGGGGAGCGTCAGGCTAATTTGGAACAGAGTTTTCGGGTTTTATTCCAATTAAATCAGTATGTTTTGCCAGGTCTCTACTTTCTGATTGATCTTTTTTCTTTACTGACAGGAGAGATTCAGTTACTAGCCTTCTTGCTCGTAGGAACTATCCATATTTACATCAATGTGATGCAGTTACCTATGGTAAAACGCTATTTCAAATAGGAGGCCCATATGAAATTACTTAAAAATCTTGGCTGGTTTCTTCTAGCTGTTCTATCCTTTTTCTTTGGCTATGGTCTGGTTCAGAGCATGGCTCTGTCAGCTCTTGGACTAGGAGCTTCAATCTTTGGAGTCTTACCACTTTATATCGTCCTGTCAGGGGTCTATGTTTATGGAGTTTACAGATGGTATCAGACAGAAAAGATTAGCATCCAGACGACGGCTTTCAATCGTTATATCTGGTTGCCAACCCTGGTTTTGCTAGTGGCGATTGCAGCCCAGTTCTATTTGCCAGATGATCCGTCGGTCAATCAACAAATCGTATCACAATTGACAGTTGCTCAGCCTGTATTTGGTTTCTTTATGGTGGTGGTCTTTGCTCCTCTGACGGAAGAACTCATTTTTAGAGGGATGTTGGCGCGCTATCTCTTTCCTAAACAGAATAACAACAAACAGACAGCTCTGTTTCTCCTCGTATCAAGTGTGCTTTTTGCCTTGATTCACTTTCCAGGGACTTTGCAACAGTTTTTAGTTTATGCTAGTCTGGGATTGAGTTTGAGTCTGGCTTATGTAAGTCGAAAAGGTCTTCTTTACAGCATTTCTTTACATGCCTTGAATAATTTAGTCGGCTTTTTGATGATACTCATGCTATAATAGAGTCAGGAGGTCACATGAAACGAGTAATTTTATTAGCAGTGATACAGGCAGTCGTTCTCTTCTTTATCATTGGGGGACTTGCCTATGCCTTTAAAGGCGATTTCTTTTACAACTATCTAGCAGTTGTCTTTGCGCCTATTGCAGGTGTCTTGCGTTTTGCTTCGGCTTATGCGACGGAGATTGTTCTGCCAAAAAAAGCGGCTGAAATCGCGGAAAAACGTAAAGAAGGTCAAGAATCAAAATAAGAAAATCCGATGGTGTCTTCATCGGATTTTTTGATGTTGTCACGATTTTTTAGCTCTTCGTTTTGATTTTTGTAGACAATCAAACTTTTCTGATGATTTTCATGAAGTGCCTGCTCTTTTATGGTAAAATAGTAACAGAATACAAGAGGAGAGAAAACATGAAACGTAGTATGTATGCTGGTCGTGTTCGTGAGGAACACATCGGACAAGAAATGACCTTGAAAGGCTGGGTTGCCCGTCGTCGTGACTTGGGTGGTTTGATCTTTATCGACCTTCGTGACCGTGAAGGGATCATGCAGTTGGTTATCAACCCTGAAAAAGTATCTGCAGAGGTCATGGCAACGGCTGAAAGTCTTCGTAGCGAATTTGTCATTGAGGTAACTGGACAAGTTGCTGCGCGTGAGCAAGCCAATGATAAATTGCCGACTGGTGCGGTTGAGTTGAACGTGACAGCTCTTACTGTGCTTAATACAGCCAAAACAACACCTTTTGAGATTAAAGATGGGATTGAGGCCAATGACGATACACGTTTGCGTTACCGTTACCTTGACCTTCGTCGTCCAGAGATGTTGGAAAACCTCAAACTTCGTGCTAAAGTAACGCACTCTATCCGCAACTACTTGGATGAGTTGGAATTTATCGATGTGGAAACACCCTTCCTTTCTAAGTCTACACCAGAAGGGGCGCGTGACTATTTGGTGCCATCTCGTGTCAATAAAGGGCATTTCTACGCGCTTCCTCAAAGTCCACAGATCACCAAGCAGCTCTTGATGAATGCTGGTTTTGACCGTTACTACCAAATCGTCAAATGTTTCCGTGACGAAGATTTGCGTGGAGATCGTCAGCCCGAGTTTACTCAGGTCGACTTGGAAACTTCATTCCTTACGGAGCAAGAAATCCAAGATATCACAGAAGGCTTGATTGCACGTGTCATGAAGGAAACAAAAGGGATTGAAGTGACGCTTCCATTCCCTCGTATGAAGTACGATGATGCTATGGCTCTTTACGGCTCTGATAAACCAGATACCCGTTTTGACATGTTGCTTCAGGACTTGACAGAAGTGGTCAAAGGTGTTGACTTCAAAGTCTTTTCAGAAGCACCAGCAGTTAAAGCCATTGTCGTCAAAGGCGCTGCAGACAACTACTCACGTAAAGACATCGATAAGATGACAGAAGTAGCCAAGCAGTACGGTGCTAAGGGTCTTGCTTGGGTCAAGGTTGTTGATGGAGAATTGAGCGGACCAGTTGCTAAGTTTTTGACTGGCATTCAAGCAGAATTGACAGCAACGCTTGGTCTTGAAGACAAGGACTTGATTCTCTTTGTAGCGGATACGCTTGAAGTGACGAATGCAACCCTTGGCGCCCTTCGTGGTCGTATTGCCAAAGAACTTGGCTTGATTGATAACGCTAAATTTAACTTCCTTTGGGTTGTTGACTGGCCGATGTTTGAATGGTCTGAAGAAGAAGGCCGCTACATGAGTGCCCACCATCCATTCACTCTTCCTCAGGAAGAGACAGCTCACGAATTAGAGGGTGAATTGGCCAATGTTCGTGCCATTGCTTATGACATCGTTTTAAATGGTTATGAGCTGGGTGGTGGTAGCCTTCGTATCAACCAAAAAGACCTCCAAGAACGCATGTTCAAGGCTCTTGGTTTCTCAGCTGAGGAAGCCAATGACCAGTTTGGTTTCCTATTGGAAGCCATGGACTATGGATTCCCACCACACGGAGGTTTGGCTATCGGGCTTGACCGCTTTGTGATGCTCTTGGCAGGAGAAGAAAACATCCGTGAAGTCATTGCTTTTCCTAAGAACAACAAGGCGACGGATCCAATGTCGCAAGCCCCATCAACAGTAGCGCTCAAGCAACTAGAAGAACTCAATCTACAAGTAGAACAAGATGAAACAAGCGAAACGAACTAAGCGGTGGCGCTATTATCTGCGCCGCTTTGCTTATCAGATAAAGATGCTACGTGTGTTGCAAAGCATCTCTAAGGAAAAATATGATGAGAAGATTTCTGCTTCTCTAGTATACGGTTTTCTATCAGCAGTTGCCGTCAATTTCTTTTTCCAACCAGGGCATGTTTATTCGAGTGGTGCGACAGGTTTGGCGCAAATTATCTCCAGTTTGAGTACTCACTGGTTTGATTTCCATTTACCCGTATCCGCAACCTTTTATGCCATTAATATCCCACTGATGATTTTGGCTTGGTATCAGATTGGACATAAATTTACTGTCTTTACCTTTATCACGGTATCCATGAGTTCCCTTTTTATCCAGTTTGTGCCCGTTGTGACGCTGACAGAGGATCCCATTATCAATGCTCTCTTTGGGGGTGTTGTCATGGGCTTGGGAATCGGCTTTGCTTTGCGCAATAGTATTTCCAGTGGAGGTACAGATATTGTCAGCCTGACCATTCGCAAGAAAACGGGGAAAAATGTCGGCAGTATTTCCTTCTTGGTCAATGGGACCATCATGTTGATTGCTGGGTTGACCTTTGGTTGGAAATACGCCCTCTACTCCATGATTACCATTTTTGTATCCAGTCGTGTGACAGATGCAGTCTTTACCAAGCAAAAACGGATGCAGGCCATGATTGTGACCAGTAATCCTGACAAGGTAATCGAAAAGATCCATAAAAAATTGCACCGAGGCGCTACCATGATCCACGATGCAGAAGGAACCTATAATCATGAGAGAAAAGCAGTCTTGATTACTGTTATCACACGAGCAGAGTTTAATGACTTTAAACACATCATGAAACAAGTTGATCCGACAGCCTTCGTCTCTGTATCCGAAAATGTCCACATCCTAGGACGATTTGTAGAAACAGACAATTAATACTCTTCGAAAATCTCTTCAAACCACGTCAGCTTTTATCTGCAACCTCAAAGCTATGCTTTGAGCAACCTGCCGTTAGCTTCCTAGTTTGCTCTTTGATTTTCATTGAGTATAATGACCAAAAAAACCAGCACGAGCTGGTTTTTATTTTTCGATAATTTTGTGGGCAATCAACTGACGGTAACAAATCTGTCTATTATTTTTCGTGTCATTGATAATCTGTAAAATCGTTTCAAATGATGTTCGTCCAAGTTCAAGACTGTTGATGTCGACATAGGCTACTAGGTCGAGTCGAGGATTGACAGAGTCGAAACTCAAGACGGGAACATTTAATTGGTGTTTACTGATGTAGTCGCAAACCCCCTCAGCTAGAAGGCTGTCGGTTGTGATGATGGCATCAATCTGCGGATCGTGCTTAAATAGGAGTTTGCTGAATTGATACCCTTTTTCTTCTAGAAATTCATTTGCAAAGTAAGTCAGGTTAGTATCAATCGAAAGTTGGTGTTGTTTGAGTGCCAATTCGTAACCTTTTAGACGGTCTTGTGTAACGAAAAGTTTCTTGGTTCCTCCGATAAAGGCAATTCTGCTACAGCCCTTTTTGATGAAATACTCAGTTGCATCAAAACCGGCTTGGACATTGTCATTGTCGACAAGTGGGATAAAGGGTGAGAGGGATTTTCCAAGGATGAGGAAAGGGAACTGTTCTTCCGCTACGAGCTTCACTAGTGGATCTTCTTCCTGAGCGTAGAGGAAGATTAGACCATCGACACGTTTCCCATAGACCATTTGAGAAATGGCATTGAGACGCTCCTTCTCATCTTTACCAGTTGCGATCTGAATAGCATAGTGGTTTTCAGATGCGACTTGGGCGATTCCTCGTAGGACAGATGGGAAGAAAGGATTTTGGTAGAAGGCATCCGAGTCGTCAGGCAATACCAAACCAATAACTTGAGTATAGCTGCTAACTAGGCTACGAGCATTGAGATTGGGATGGTAGTTGAGTTCCTTCATTGCCTTGCGAACTCGTTTTTTGGTTTCATCACTAATCGTTGATTTGTTTTGAATAACGCGGGTTACGGTTGAAGGTGAGACACCTGCAGCCTTGGCCACATCTTTAATCGTAACGGGCATAAAAATCTCCTATTTATGATAATCTGGATCGCGGTAATGTGTTTTATAAAAGATGGTGACCAGATAAAGAACAAAAAGAATGTTTTGTACAGTGATAAGGGTTGTTATATTTTGGCCAAAAAGTCCCAAAACAAGCGTAATCAAAGTTGGCAATCCTAAACAGTTCAAGATAAAATGGTAGCACTCTTTAAAGCTCCTAAATGAAAAGAGGCGTGATTTTTTGGTAATATAAAGGAGAAGACTAGCTCCAAGAGAGACAATGAAGAAATTCAATCCAAAGAGGAAGCTAGCACCAAGGACGAGAAAGAGACTGATATAGACACGGTTCTGTTGGTACCAGTCTTTAGAAATAGCTTGGGTTAAAGCTTCCTTACTCTGGAAACTCTCCGTTTGAATGGCGTGGTAGCGAATACGAGTCAGTTCCTTGCTTTCCTTGCTGATGATGAGTTCTTCAGTATCAAAATGAAGTTGCAAATCCTTTGGCAATTCCTTGCTTGGGCTCGGACCAATCAGAAGAGAAGCTTGCTGATTTTTAGTTCCAGCATAGCTCAGTTTTCCATCTACTATCTGCGCATTCTCTGACAAGTCCATGATAGCTTCATCTGTCAGGGGTGTGTAGACATTATCGATAAACGTATCCAATGGATACGTTTCCTGTGAGCTGTTTTGAATGGCAATTGGAACCATAGACAAGCTGATGAGGAAAATGCTAGTAAAGAGGAGTTGAAACCAGTTGAGTCCGAAACGTTTTGACAGGGGCTTACGAAATCCCCAGATACTAGTAAAATACGAGAATGGATATGGAAGCATAGGCATCTTTCTAAAAGTGTTTTCTATATGAGTTTTATTATATAGAGAAATGTACTTTATTTCAAGTCTAGCAAATCAATTCCTTATTGAAAGATGATTTCAATAAGATTTGTAGAAGTATGTCTAATCTTGTAGCTTTAGCAATAAGCTCCAAAATGAAAAAGGGTGGCGGGGATAGATTATCCCTTGTCGCCACCACTTGTAAGTCCTGAAACAAAGTTCTTTTGTAGGAAGAAGAAGAGAATACAGATTGGAAGGGCGATGAGGATAGCACCTGCTGAGAAGTAGGCGATCTTCATGTTTTTCACATTGCTAACGAAGGTTTGGAGACCAACGGCAACAGTAAAGTATTCTTTCTCACGAAGCAAGAAACTAGAGAGAATGTAGTCTCCGAAAGGTCCCATGAAGGCCCATAGAGCTTGTACAGCCACCATTGGGCGAACGAGTGGGAGAACAATTTGCCAGAAGCGGCGGAAGTGTCCAGCCCCATCTAGTTTTGCAGATTCGTCTAGAGACATTGGCACAGTATCGAAGTAGCCTTTCATGAGCCAAGCATTCATCGGAATACCTCCACCGACGTAGAGGAAGATAAGGAACCAGCTATGGTTAAGGGCGTTCAACATAAGAGCCATAACGAAGAAGGCTGTCAAAGCGGCCATAGTTGGCACCATTTGGATGATCAAGAAGAAGACCAAACTTTGCTTACGAGCCAAGAAGTTGTAACGACTGTAGGCGTAACCTGCAAGTACGATGATACTTGTTTGAACAGCCATTGTGATAAAGGCAATAATCAAAGTATTAAGGTACCAAGTGCCATACAAGGTTTCGGTGAAGAGCCCTTTAAAGTTATCAAAATTGAAGTCGATGTTAGTATCTAGTTTAAAGGCTGCGACGTTACCTGCTTTGAAGGCGGACATGATGGTGATCAAAAGTGGGTAGATGATCACGATTGATAGGCCAATCAAGTAGAGGTAAGTGAGGGTTTGAGTCAGTCTACGTTTGAGTTTGATTGAGTTATTCATCTTAGACGTCCTCCATATCAAATGCGTGTAGTTTCTTGAATGCGACCATAGAGATAGAGATGACAATGATTGAGATAATCAAGGTAACAGCTGCCGCCATAGAGTATTGAGGAGATGTACCTGTTGTCAAACGGTAAATCCATGAGATCAAGATATCAGTTGAACCGGCTCCGCCTCCAACAGTACCAGGACCTCCACCATTAAAGAGGTACATGATAGAGAAGTTGTTAAAGTTGAAGGTGTATTGGCTGATCAATGTTGGAGCTGCAACAGCTAAAATCATAGGGAAAGTGATGTTGCGGAATTTTTGCCAAGCATTAGCACCATCGATGTAAGCCGCTTCGTAGAGGTCGTTAGGAATAGACTGCAAGATACCCAAGGTCAAAACGTAGATGTATGGGAATCCTAGCCAGCCTTGCATCATAATCAAGGCAACCTTAGTCCAAGTTGGATTTGTTTTCCAAGGGATAAGAGCTCCATCTAGGAAAGGAAGGACTTTAGACAAAAGAGGCAAGACTTGGGTGTTGATGGCACCGACACTATCATTAAACATGTTTGAGAATGTCAAGATAGTGATGAAGGCTGGAACAGCCCAAGGAAGAAGGAAAATAACACCGAAGATACGTTTTCCTTTGATAAATGGTTGGTTGGCAATGATTGCTGTAAATATACCAATGACAATCTGCAAGGTAGAAGCAGCCAAGGCCCAAATAATGGTCCAAGAAAGAACAGAACCAAAGGCTGAACGGAAGGTACTCAAACTCCAGATGTTCGTAAAATTGGTCAAACCAACCCAGTCCAACAATTTGTTTGGTGGCAAGTGTTGGAAGTCGTAGTTGGTAAAGGCAATCATCAAGGTTACGATAACAGGGAAGATAATCGCAAAGGTCATCGCTACATACGATGGGATGATTAAAAGGTATGGGAATCCATTCTCATAAATTCCTTTAATCATGTCCTTGAAGGTACGAGCCACAGGAATACCGTTATTGATACGTTTAGCAGTCGTATGTGCATCCTTGATATTAAAGATGTAAAAGAGCAAGTAAACGACAACAAAGATAGAATGGAAGGCACCACGAATCAGCATGAAAAGTGAATTATCACGACCAGGTTTCACACCAAGTGTGATCAAATTGCTCAATTCAGGGCTTGCAAGTGTTAGAAAATACAGAACAAATAGAACAGTAACACCAAGAAAAATAAATCCTTTAGCTTTTTGTTTGTTATAAATTTGTCCTAAACCAGGAATGATTGACAGCAAGGCTGCTTTGCGAGGCTGTTGTTTTTCCATGATTACTCCTTTCATAGGATGCGAGATAAAACTCGGGTTCAATCGCAAGATACGCACATCTGATGAGAAGCGCATCTATACATTCAAAGGGGGATTTCACTTCCACCCCCCTTGAACAAATCAATTATTCACCAAATTTTTGTTTGATTGTTTCTTTGATCAATGTTACAGCATCGTTAGCAGCTGTTTTCGCATCTTTTTTACCACTTACAGCTTCAAAGAGCATTGTTTTAGCTGGGTCCCAAACAGCTGACATTTGTGAGATGTTTGGCATTGGTTGAGCGTTCTTGAACTGTTCGATAACAGCTGTTGTCAACTCATCTTTTTTACCTTCAGCATAAGTACGAGCTTCTGTGTTAGCTGGGATTTCGTTGGTTGCATCGTAGAAGGCTTTTTGTTGTTCAGTTGATACAAGGAAGTCTACAAATTTTTGAGCAGCTTCAAGGTTCTTAGTGCTTGATGGAATGATCCAAGCTTTACCACCACCGAATGTTTCGTAGTTTTTACCGTTTGGAAGAGTTGGGATAGTCGCAACACCGTAGTTTACTTTAGCATCTTTGAATGCTTGAGCTTTCCAAGGTCCATCGATGATAGCAGCAGTTTTACCTTCTTGGAATTGAGTTTGAATTAAGTTTGGAGCTCCTTCAGTATCTTGCATACCTTTAGGCCATTTTTCGTACCAAGATTTAGCGTAGTTGATAGCTGTAATTGCACCTTCGTTTGCAAGTCCGATGTCTTTAGGATCTTTACCGTTTTGGCCGAATACGTAAGCACCGTTACCAGCAAGAAGTCCATATGAGTAGTAGAAGTTTGTCCAGTCAGCAAGGAAGGCAGTTGTTTTACCATCTTCACCAGCGAAAGCGTATTTGCTGTCTTTAGCAAGGTTTTCTAAATCAGCAAAAGTTTTAGGAGCTTCTTTTAGTAAGTCTTTATTGTAGTACAAAACGAGTGATTCGATAACGGCTGGAGCACCATACACTTTACCACCGACAGTTACAAGAGATTTTGTTTTATCGTCTGTTTTCGCTCCGTCACTAAGAGTAACTTCAGAAAGTTGTCCGTCAGTACCAAGGCTACCTACACGGTCGTATGGAGCCATCATAACGTCAGCAGCTTTACCAGATTGGTTGTCAAGTGAAAGGTTGTCAAGACCACCCATTTGGTCTCCTGTTTTGATAGTAACTTTTACACCTGCTTCTTTTTCATAAGCTTTTGCAGCTGATTCAGCAAAGGCTTTATATTGGTCTTCAACATAGAAAGTGAGTTCTTTTGCTTCTGAAGAGCTAGTATCAGCCGCTTTATCAGCAGATTTGCTTCCGCAAGCTACCAAGAGCAAGCTAGCAAGAGTAGCAGTTCCGAGCACAGCAGCGCTCTTCATGAATTTAGATGACATAGTGTATTCCTCCTAAAGAATAACAAAAATAATTTAATGAGAAAACGCAAACGTTTTCTTTTATGTGCCTAGTATAGCACAAACGGAAAACGGTTGCAAGTATTTTTAGAAAAAAATTTAAAAAAATTTTAAGGTTTCGGGATTGAGAAATTGCTTCTAATAGGAAGAAAGTTCCCTAAACACTGATTTTCTTATTTTGTGAGAATTATAGGGAAACGATTGCGTAAATTTAGCTCGATTTTTCAGAAAATAGAGCAGATGTTTGGAATGAATTATCTTAAATCAGAAAATTTTTAAAAAATTTTTCGCTCATTTCATAAAATATCAATGGGAACAAGTTTTGGTTGATTAAAATAATTCAAAAAAATTTTTTAAAAACGCTTGCATTTGTGTTTAAAATGCGCTATACTTAACTTAACGCAAACGTTTGCGCCTTGATTGCGCAACGTTTTATAACAAACACATGAGGTGCTATTATGAAAAAACGTCAAAGTGGTGTGTTGATGCACATCTCTTCTCTACCAGGAGCATACGGAATTGGATCATTTGGTCAGACTGCCTATGATTTCGTTGATTTCTTGGTTCGTACGAAGCAACGTTACTGGCAAATCCTCCCTCTTGGGACAACAAGCTATGGAGATTCTCCATACCAATCATTCTCAGCCTTTGCTGGAAATACACATTTTATTGACCTTGACATCTTGGTAGAGCAAGGTTTGTTGGAAGCTAACGATCTTGAAGGTGTTGACTTTGGTAGTGATGCATCTGAAGTTGACTATGCGAAGATTTACTACGCACGTCGTCCGCTTTTAGAAAAAGCAGTTAAACGCTTCTTGGAAGTGGGTGATGTCAAAGATTTTGAGAAATTTGCTCAAGACAACCAATCATGGCTTGAACTCTTTGCAGAGTATATGGCGATTAAAGAGCATTTTGACAATCTTGCTTGGACAGAATGGCCAGATGCAGATGCTCGTGCTCGTAAAGCTTCTGCGCTTGAAAGCTACCGTGAGAAATTGGCAGACAAGTTGGTTTACCACCGTGTGACTCAATACTTCTTCTTCCAACAATGGTTGAAATTGAAAGCCTACGCTAACGATAACCACATCGAAATTGTTGGAGACATGCCTATCTACGTAGCGGAAGATTCAAGCGACATGTGGGCAAATCCACACCTCTTCAAGACAGATGCCAATGGTAAAGCAACTTGCATCGCAGGATGCCCACCAGATGAGTTTTCTGCCACTGGTCAGCTTTGGGGGAACCCAATCTATGACTGGGAAGCAATGGACAAAGACGGTTACAAATGGTGGGTTGAACGCTTGCGTGAAAGCTTTAAGATCTATGACATCGTTCGTATCGACCATTTCCGTGGTTTCGAATCTTACTGGGAAATTCCTGCTGGTTCCGATACAGCAGCACCTGGTAAATGGGTGAAAGGTCCAGGCTACAAACTCTTCGCAGCTGTTAAAGAAGAACTTGGTGACTTAAACATCATCGCAGAAGACCTTGGTTTCATGACAGATGAAGTCATCGAGTTACGTGAACGCACTGGCTTCCCAGGAATGAAGATTCTTCAATTCGCCTTCAACCCAGAAGACGAAAGCATCGATAGCCCACACTTGGCACCTGCCAACTCTGTTATGTACACAGGAACACACGATAACAATACGGTCCTTGGTTGGTACCGTAATGAGATCGACGATCCAACTCGTGAATACATGGCTCGTTACACGAACCGTAAAGAGTACGAAACAGTTCCACACGCAATGCTTCGCACAGTATTTTCATCCGTTAGCTTCATGGCTATTGCAACCATGCAAGACTTGCTAGAACTAGATGAGTCAGCTCGTATGAACTTCCCATCTACCCTTGGTGGAAACTGGTCATGGCGTATGACAGCAGATCAATTGACACCAGCTGTTGAAGAAACTTTGCTTGACTTGACTACAATTTATCGCCGAATCAATGAAAATTTGGTAGAATTAAAGAAATAAGACAATATCAGGAGACACATAAACATGTTACCATTAAACGAATTTGTACAAAAGCGTTACAATAAAACCATTGCAGAATGTAGCAATGAAGAGCTTTACCTTGCTCTTCTCAACTACAGCAAGCTTGCTAGCAGCCAAAAACCAGTCAACACTGGTAAGAAAAAAGTTTACTACATCTCAGCTGAGTTCTTGATCGGTAAACTCTTGTCAAACAATTTGATCAACCTTGGTCTTTACGACGATGTGAAAAAAGAACTTGCTGCTGCAGGTAAAGAGTTGATCGAAATCGAAGAAGTAGAATTGGAACCATCACTTGGTAACGGTGGTTTGGGACGTTTGGCAGCCTGCTTTATCGACTCAATCGCTACACTTGGTTTGAATGGTGATGGTGTTGGATTGAACTACCACTTCGGTCTTTTCCAACAAGTTCTTAAAAACAACCAACAAGAAACAATTCCTAATGCTTGGTTGACAGAGCAAAACTGGTTGGTTCGCTCAAGCCGTAGCTACCAAGTGCCATTTGCACACTTCACATTGACATCTACCCTTTACGATATTGATGTACCTGGTTACAAGACAGCTACTAAAAACCGCTTGCGTTTGTTTGACTTGGATTCAGTTGATTCTTCTATCATCGAAGATGGTATCAACTTTGACAAGACAGATATCGCTCGCAACTTGACTCTCTTCCTTTACCCAGACGACAGCGACAAGCAAGGTGAATTGCTCCGTATCTTCCAACAATACTTCATGGTTTCAAACGGTGCGCAATTGATCATCGACGAAGCAATCGAAAAAGGAAGCAACTTGCATGACCTTGCGGACTACGCAGTTGTACAAATCAACGATACTCACCCATCAATGGTGATCCCTGAATTGATCCGCCTCTTGACTGCGCGTGGTATCGAGCTTGATGAAGCAATCTCTATCGTTCGTAGCATGACTGCCTACACTAACCACACAATCCTTGCTGAAGCCCTTGAAAAATGGCCTCTTGAATTCTTGGAAGAAGTGGTTCCTCATTTGGTACCAATCATCGAAGAATTGGACCGTCGTGTGAAGGCAGAATACAAAGATCCAGCTGTTCAAATCATCGATGAGAGCGGACGTGTCCACATGGCTCACATGGATATCCACTACGGATACAGCGTAAACGGGGTTGCGGCTCTCCACACTGAGATTTTGAAAAACTCAGAGTTGAAAGCTTTCTACGACATCTACCCAGAAAAATTCAACAACAAAACAAACGGTATCACATTCCGTCGTTGGCTCATGCATGCTAACCCAAGCTTGTCTCACTACTTGGATGAGATTATTGGACATGGTTGGCACCATGAGGCGGATGAGCTTGAAAAACTCTTGTCATACGAAGACAAGGCCGCTGTTAAAGAAAAATTGGAAAGTATCAAGGCTCACAACAAACGTAAATTGGCTCGTCACTTGAAAGAACACCAAGGTGTGGAAATCAATACAAACTCTATCTTTGATATCCAAATCAAACGTCTTCACGAGTACAAACGCCAACAAATGAACGCTTTGTATGTGATCCACAAATACCTTGATATCAAGGCTGGTAACATCCCTGCTCGTCCAATCACAGTCTTCTTTGGTGGTAAAGCAGCACCTGCCTACACAATTGCCCAAGACATCATTCACTTGATCCTTTGCTTATCAGAAGTGATTGCTAACGATCCAGAAGTAGCTCCACACTTGCAAGTCGTCATGGTTGAAAACTACAACGTTACTGCAGCAAGCTTCCTTATCCCAGCATGTGACATCTCAGAACAAATCTCACTTGCTTCTAAAGAAGCTTCAGGTACTGGTAACATGAAATTCATGTTGAACGGAGCCTTGACTCTTGGTACTATGGACGGTGCTAACGTGGAAATCGCTGAGTTGGTTGGCGACGAAAACATCTACATCTTTGGTGAAGATTCAGAAACTGTTATCGACCTTTACGCAAAAGCAGCTTACAAATCAAGCGAATTCTACGCTCGTAAAGCTATCAAACCATTGGTTGACTTCATCGTGAGCGATGCTGTTCTTGCAGTAGGTAAGAAAGAACGCTTGGAACGTCTTTACAATGAATTGATCAACAAAGACTGGTTCATGACTCTTCTTGACTTGGAAGACTACATCAAAGTGAAAGAGCAAATGCTTGCTGACTACGAAGACCGCGACGCATGGTTGGATAAAGTCATCGTTAACATTGCCAAAGCAGGATTCTTCTCATCTGACCGTACAATCGCTCAGTACAACGAAGATATCTGGCACTTGAACTAATAATTACATAATTTAAACCCGTACCTTGAAGGTGCGGGTTTTATCTTATCTGAAAGTTTTAATTACTCTGCTTTCCCAACCAAAATCTCCGCTTCGATGGTAATCTCAGTCAACTGAGTCCAGTCAATCTTGGTCTGGTCGACGTGAAAGAGTAAGGGTGTCATGCTAAGCAAAGCTTGGCGTTGCTCTGCTGTGATAGGTTTTGTTAAGGAAGCAATCTGACTATATTGGATGCTGAAGTGTTCCTGGAAATGATTTTTGATATCTTGGTTAGAATAATCCTTGTTTGTCAGCTGCTCTTGCACCATTTGGCGGATTTCTTTGAGGTGATTTTCAGTCGGGATGACCTTAATCAAGGTACCGTCTTTGGATAAAACGCGACGGAATTCTCCATAGTTGGCAGGCGAGAAGATATCAAGCAAGATATCCATACTGGCATCTTCTATAGGAAGTCGGGCCAAGTCTCCAACGAACCAATTGACTGCCCAGTTGGGTTCGCTTTTGGCAGCGATTTGAACGGAATCTTTGGAAATATCAAAGGCATAGAAGGTTTTATCAGAGTGTTTCTCTTGGAGCTTGCGAGAGTAGAATCCTTCGCCACAGCCGATATCCAAAACTGTTTGGCTAGTTTTAGAAGTTGCAAGCAGGTCTGAGATGGTTTCTAAGATAGCCTGATAAAAGCCAGCTTCAAGGATTTGCTGGCGGTTTTGGAAGTTTTCTTTGTCGTAGTTGGCAGATTGCTTGATCTGAGGAGCCAAGTTGACATAGCCGAATTTTGCCAGGTCAAAAGAATGGCGGTTGCTACACTTGAGACTGCTCTCTACCAAGGTCAGATTTTCTTGACAGATAGGACAGGCAAAGGCAGTCGCAGAAGCAAAACGCTGGAGTTTGGGTTTGAGGTTTGTATTCATAGTTTAAGTGTATCAAAAGAGACAAGTGAAAGCAACTTCAGGAGTAAGTAGATGGGAGATTCAGTAGAAATAAAACTAATTCTTCAATTTATAAAATGAAATTGCTTTTATATCTAAATTGCTATATAATAATGATAAGGAGGAAATAAGTATGTTAAAAGAAGTACTAACCGTTGCAAAAGTTGCGAAAAAATCTTCATTATTTTTGGGTGGTGTCGCATTTGGTACCCTTGGTTTGAAAATCTTAGCAAGTAAGGAAGCTAAAAAAGGTTATTCTAAAGCTTTGGCTAAGGCTTACAAGTTTAAAGATGAGCTAGATGCATCTGTTTCTGTTGTGAAGCAACATGGAGACGATGTTTTGCAAGATGCTAAATATTTGTATGAGCAAGAGAAAAAAGAAGAGCAATTAGATAGCCTTATAGGAGAATAATATGTCTTTTAAAGTGCTATATAGAGGATATCAACATATCCGACTATCATCTTCTTTTTCACTCACCTTGGATATTCAAGACTATCTTCGTTCCTTGGCGAGAGATGAGAAGGGAATTGAGTCTATCCAGTTTTACATGGATCAACAGCACTTTACTCTACGCATAAAAGAAGGCTTTTCTGTATTAGATAATGCAGAAGCCTTTTTAAAAAGGATTGATAAGGGGAAAGTTTCTGAGTTGATGACTCTTCCCATTCGTAGAGAAGAGAGTGCTTATTCTATTGTTTCAGGTGCAGCGATTAAGCGTATACTTTTTCGTAGTTTTGTGCCGTATCCTATTCGCTATATATGGACTTGTTATCAGGCTTTTGGCTATATTAGAGAAGCTTATCAAACACTAGCGCGTAAGGAACTAACGATGGAGGTCCTGGACTGTTCGGCGATTTTATTGTCCTTGTTTATGAACCAATCCAAGACGGCTAGCAATATCATGTTTATGCTTGATTTGGGGAATCATTTAGATCAGTGGTCCTTGAAAAAAACTGCAACAGATTTAGAACAAAGCCTTCTTGCAAAAGAGAGCGATGTATTTCTAGTACAGGGGGATACGGTCGTTAGCATCAAGAGTTCCGATGTTCAAATAGGAGATGTCTTGGTCCTATCTCAAGGAAATGAAATTCTGTTTGATGGACAAGTAGTTTCAGGTTTAGGTATGGTCAACGAAAGTTCCTTGACGGGAGAGAGTTTTCCAGTTGAAAAAAGAGAGTCTGATTTGGTTTGTGCAAATACAGTATTAGAAACTGGAGAGTTGCGCATTCGTGTAACCGATAATCAGATGAACAGCCGGATTTTACAACTGATTGAGTTAATGAAGAAATCTGAAGAAAACAAGAAAACGAAACAACGCTATTTCATCAAGATGGCGGACAAGGTCGTCAAATATAATTTCTTGGGGGCTGGGCTGACTTACCTATTAACAGGTTCTTTTTCTAAGGCTATTTCTTTTCTATTGGTCGATTTCTCCTGTGCTTTGAAAATCTCTACTCCTGTAGCTTATTTAACAGCTATCAAGGAGGGGTTGAATCGTGAAATGGTGATTAAGGATGGGGATGTTCTGGAGAAATATCTGGAAGTTGATACTTTCTTGTTTGATAAGACAGGAACAATCACAACTAGCTATCCTATAGTTGAAAAGGTGTTACCTTTTGGGGACTATAGTGAGGAAGATATTCTCAGAATCAGTGCCTGTCTTGAGGAGCATATCTATCATCCAATCGCTAATGCAATTGTCAAGCAAGCTGAAATAGAAGGAATTGAACATGAGGAAATGCATGGGAAACTCCAATATATTGCAAGCAAGGGAATTAAGTCCCATATCGATGGCCAACCAGTTGTTATTGGGAATTATGTCTTGATGCAGGATGAGCAGATTCATATCAGTTCGGAACAAAATGCTTTAATTGAAGAGTATAAGAGCCACTACAATCTCTTATTCTTGGCATATCAGAATGAATTGATTGGAATGTTCTGCATCCATACTCCTTTGAGAAAAGAAGCAAAAGCAGCTTTGGAGAAACTTAAGGCACAAGGGAAAAAATTGATTCTGGCAACAGGGGATACCCTGGTTAGGACAGAGGAATTAGTAAAAGATTTGCCCTTTGATCAAGTCTATACAGACTTGAAACCTGATGGGAAGTTTGAGTTAGTAGAGAAACTGCAGAGAGCAGGTCACACTATTTTGATGGTTGGGGATGGATTGAATGACTCAGCTGCTCTAACCCTATCAGATATCGGTGTGGTGATGAATGAGAGTGCAGACATTTCTAAGCAAATGAGTGATATCTTATTGTTAGATAATCGCTTGGATTTCTTCCAAGAGTTGGATTTGCTATCATCATCTTTGCAAACACTTATCAAGAAGAATATTCAAGATACCGTTGTCGTAAATAGTAGTTTGATTGGCTTTGGCTTGTTTAATTGGCTCAGTCCTTCAAACCTCTCTATCCTACATAATCTAACAACCTTACGCATAGTCCTGCGTAGCCTGTCTATTAAGGGATAGGTGGGGACTATTCACAGCAAAAAGGAGTTACCTTTCTCGAGGGGAACTCCTTTGTTTATAGGTAAATGTTTAACAATTTAGTAAGTCAATACAAAGTATTTTTTCTTACCACGACGGATAACAGTGAGTTCGTTTTCGAGCTTGTCTGCGTCGCTCAAAACATAGTCAAGGTCTTGGATACGGTCACCGTTGACGTAGATAGCTCCGTTTTGAACATCTTCACGGGCTTGGCGTTTTGAGTTAACCACACCAGATGACACGAGCAGCTCCACGATATTGTGATTTTCATCTGCTTGTACTTGGTAGTTTGGCACTCCACGAAGTCCTTGTTTGAGTTCTTTGACAGAAAGGTTTTTGATGTTTCCAGCAAAGAGTTGCTCAGTGATATTGAGAGCTTCCTTGTAGGCATCTTCTCCGTGGACAAGAGTCACCACTTCACGAGCGAGGACTTTTTGAGCCAAGCGTTCGTGTGGAGCTGCTTCAAACTGCTTGCGGATATCTTCAATCTCATCGAGTGTCAAGAAAGTAAAGATCTTCAAGAAGCGAACAGCGTCAGCGTCCATCACGTTCATCCAGAATTGGTACATTTCGTATGGAGAAGTCTTTTCAGGGTTGAGCCAGACTGCGTTTCCTTCTGATTTACCAAATTTCTTACCAGTCGCATCTGTGATGAGGGGAACTGTGATAACGTGGCCTGTCTTATCAGCCTTACGACGAAGCAATTCGGTACCAGCGGTCATATTTCCCCACTGGTCAGAACCACCGATTTGAAGGGTTACGTTGTGGTCTTGGTTAAGGACATAGAAGTCATAACCTTGCATGATTTGGTAGGCAAACTCAGTGTAAGAAATTCCTGTTTCGATCCGTTTTTTTACAGACTCTTTACTCATCATGTAGTTGACAGTGAAGTATTTTCCGACATCACGAAGGAAGTCAATGAAGCTGATGCTGCCAAACCAGTCGTAGTTGTTGACCATGACAGCTTTATTTTCCCCATTTTCAAAGTCAAGAAAACGAGAAAGTTGTCCTTGGATAGACTTGACCCAGCCCTCTACTGTGTCTTTTGTTTGGAGACTACGCTCAGCATCTTTGAAGGACGGATCTCCAATGAGACCTGTAGCACCGCCAACGAGCGCATAAGGTTTGTGACCTGCTAGTTGCAAACGACGACTTGTCAAGATTGCGACAAGGTGACCTAGGTGAAGGCTGTCAGCAGTTGGATCGTAGCCAGTATAATAAGAAACTTGACCTTCTTCTAGGGCTTTACGCAAAGCTTCTTCATCAGTCGTTTGAAAAATCAAACCACGCTCTTTTAGCTCATCAAAAATGTGCATATGTCTTTTCTCCTTTTTAAAATATTGTTTCTACCTATTGTATCACAAACTTGGGCAATAGCCTAGTGGAATAGGGAAGAAAGTGGCTATTTTATTGAAAGTTTCCCTTTTATGGTATAATAAAGAAAGTGAGGACATTCATGAAAAAAAGAATTGATGAATTAAAAACAAAAATGCTGCATTTTTTCCAGCAACTATCTGTCAAATGGAAGAAAAAACAAGCAAGTAAAAAGATTAATAAGAAAGTGGCTTCTTCTGACAAAGTCAGAAGGGTTGGGTCTATTTTGGCTAAGGTTTTGAGTGGCTTTAAAGTAGTTTTCAACACCCTCTTTATCCTAGGCTTTATCGGTGGCATGTTTGGCGCTGGAGTGGCTATGGGCTATGGCGTTGCTCTATTTGACAAGGCCAAGGTACCTCAAGCAGAAGAGCTGGTCAAGCAAGTGAAGGATATTGCCTCTATCTCAGAAATCACTTATTCTGACGGGACTACCATCGCTTCGATTGAGGGCGATTTGTTGCGAACTTCAGTAGCTTCGGATGCTATATCAGATAATCTTAAAAAGGCTATCATTGCGACAGAGGACGAGCATTTCAATGAGCACAAGGGAGTTGTGCCTAAGGCCGTTATTCGTGCGACCTTGGGAACCTTTGTCGGTCTAGGGTCGTCCAGCGGTGGCTCAACTTTGACACAACAGGTCATCAAACAGCAGGTGGTTGGAGATGCTCCGACCTTGGCTCGTAAGGCGACAGAAATCATAGATGCTCTTGCCTTGGAGCGCGTCATGAGCAAGGACGAAATTCTGACAACCTATCTGAATATTGCTCCTTTTGGTCGCAATCATAAAGGTCAAAATATTGCAGGTGCTCAGCAAGCTGCAGAAGGAATTTTCGGTGTTAATGCTTCAGATTTGACGATACCTCAAGCTGCCTTTATCGCAGGTTTGCCACAGAGTCCGATCAGTTATTCTCCTTATGAATCTGACGGAAGTATGAAGAGTGATGAGGATATGGCTTTGGGAATCAAGCGTGCCAAGGATGTCCTCTACAATATGTACCGGACAGGTGCTCTGAGCCAGGAAGATTACGACAAGTACAAGGATTATGACTTCAAGCAAGACTTTCTACCATCGGGTAGTGTCAACGGAAGCTCACGCGACTATCTTTACTTTGCAACCTTGGCAGAAGCTACCGATCGGATGTATGATTATCTAGTTGAGAGAGATCATGTATCTGCCCAAGAACTAAAGAATGAGTCTATCCAGAAGGCTTACCGTGAGTTGGCAGCCAAGGAAATCGAAAACGGTGGTTATAAAATTACCACTACCATTAATAAAAAAGTTCATACAGCAATGCAAAATGCGGTTGCGACCTACGGATATCTGCTAGATGATTCGACAGGCCAGCCCGAAGTAGGGAATGTCCTCATGGACAACCAAACGGGAGCCATCCTTGGATTTGTTGGAGGTCGTAATTATCAAGAAAATCAGAACAATCATGCCATTGACACCAAACGTTCTCCAGCTTCAACCACTAAGCCTATACTGGCCTATGGTATCGCGATTGACCAAGGTTTGATGGGAAGTGCAAGTATCTTGTCTAACTATCCGACAAACTTTTCAAATGGTAATCCCATCATGTATGTCAATAGTCCTGGTACAGGGATGATGACCTTGGGAGAAGCTCTCAACTATTCATGGAATATCCCGGCCTACTGGACTTATCGTACGCTTCGAGAGAAGGGTGTTGATGTCAAGGGTTATATGGAAAAAATGGGTTATGAAATCCCAGAATATGGCATTGAAAGTTTACCGATGGGTGGAGGAATTGAGGTTACAGTTGCCCAGCATACCAATGGTTATCAGACCTTGGCTAATAATGGGGTCTACCACAAGAAACATATGATTTCCAAGATTGAATCGACGACTGGACAAGTGATTTATGAGCATAAAAGTCAATCTGTTCAAGTCTATTCAAAAGCGACAGCGACCATCATGCAGAGTTTGCTTCGCGAGGTGATCTCATCTCGAGTTACGTCAAGCTTTCAGACTGATTTGGCCTCTATCAATCCAAGTCTGGCTCGTGCTGACTGGATTGGAAAGACTGGTACGACCAATGAAGATGAAAATATGTGGCTCATGCTTTCTACGCCACGCTTGACTCTAGGGGGCTGGTTAGGTCACGATGACAACCGACCGCTAGCTAAGGGTGCAGGTCATTACCGCAATGCCAAATACATGGCTTACTTAGTCAATACTATCCAGCAAGCTGAACCTGGCATATGGGGGAATGAACGCTTTAGTCTAGACCCAAGTGTGACCAAGTCTCAAGTCCTCAAATCGACAGGAGAGAAACCTGGCAAGGTCACAATCAATGGCAAAGAAGTCAACGTTTCAGGTTTTACTGTAACGAGTTATTGGGCTACTAAAGAAGGGGCGCCAGTAACCACTTACCGCTTTGCCATCGGAGGGAGCGATGCCGATTATCAAAATGCTTGGAAGAACATTCTAGGAAGTTTACCGAGTCTCCCGACCCCAACTCTCCCAAGTTCAAGTGGTAGTTCGGGAACAAGCTCATCAACTCGCTCAAATCAATCAAATCGATAGAATAAAAAAGTAGCATGATTCATTCAATAATATTTTTTCATGCTACTTTTTTCTTTTTTCATTTCGTGTTACAATAGGAGAATGAATAAGTATCAAAAGAAGATTTTTAAGGGAACTCTATATTCACTGTTGTCAGGTCTGATTTGGGGAATTTGTGGTATTTTAGGAGAATATTTTTTCGCCCATTATCAGGTGTCGTCTGGCTGGATCACTTCCATGCGCTTGCTAGTGGCAGGGAGTTTGGTTTTAGTTTTATCAGCCTTTCAGTTACGCACCCAGTTATTGGATATCTGGCGGGACAAGAAAAATTATCTGCCTTTTTTAGCCTATGCTATTCTAGGTATTTTTTCTGTGCAGTTTTTCTTTTATCTCTGTGTTGAGTATTCCAATGCGACGACAGCAACGATTTTGCAATTTATCAGTCCAGTTTTTATCTTGTTTTACAATCGCATTGTCTACCAGAAGAAGGCTTCTATCACAGCCATTCTCTATGTTTTGATTGCCATGATAGGTGTTTTTTTGATGGCTACAAAAGGGGATTTATCCAAGCTATCAATGACACCTCTGGCTTTAGTGACAGGGCTACTCAGTGCTGTAGGGGTCATGTTCAACGTTATTCTGCCTCAGCGTTTTGCACGTGACTATGGTTTTGTGCCAACCGTTGGTTGGGGAATGTTGCTAGCAGGTGTTTTTAGCAATTTTCTTTATCCTATTCATCAGATTACCTTTCAACTTGATGTGACGAGCCTTTTGATTTGTTTTACTATTGCTGTGTTTGGAACGGCTTTTGCTTTTTTCCTTTCGATGAAGGCTGTGCTACTCGTCTCACCGTTAGTTGTGTCAGTTGTGAGTGCCAGTGAACCTTTATCTTCCGCATTGTTAAGTGTGCTATTTCTAGGTATGGTTTTGGATGGTTTTCTAGCTTTGGCTATGATTTTGATTATCGTTCCAATGGTTTTCTTGTCAATTGAGGAAACGAAGGAAAGGTAAAATGTTCTGTTCGAGTGCTTAAGGCTTCAAATTTGAAGCCTTTTTTGGTAGAATAGGTATCATTATAACGAACTAGGAGGCGCCTATGACTGCCACAAAAATGAATGCCCAAGAAATCATCCAATTTATCGCCAATGCTGAGAAGAAAACAAGTGTAAAGGTTACTTTTGAAGGGGAGCTGGCTTCTGAAGTTCCTAGCTCTGTTGTCAAACTAGGCAATGTCCTTTTTGGAGATTGGAAGGATATCGCTCCGCTTCTCGAAGGCTTGGTAGAAAATCAAGACTATGTTGTTGAGCAAGATGCTCGTAATTCGGCAGTTCCCTTGCTAGACAAACGTACTATCAACGCTCGTATCGAGCCAGGTGCTATTATCCGTGACCAAGTGGAAATTGGTGACAATGCTGTTATCATGATGGGAGCTGTTATCAATATCGGAGCAGAAATCGGTGCAGGAACCATGATCGATATGGGTGCTATCCTTGGTGGTCGTGCCATCGTTGGGAAGAACAGTCACGTTGGTGCAGGTGCAGTTTTGGCAGGTGTAATTGAGCCGGCCAGTGCCGATCCAGTCCGTGTCGGGGACAATGTTCTCATCGGAGCCAATGCAGTGGTCATCGAAGGAGTCCAAATCGGTAGTGGTTCAGTTGTCGCTGCAGGAGCTATCGTGACTCAAAATGTTCCAGAAAACGTTGTGGTAGCAGGTGTTCCGGCTCGTATTATCAAAGAAATCGACACCCAAACTCAACAAAAAACAGCGCTAGAAGATGCGCTTCGTACCTTGTAATTTGTAAAAGTAAAAAAGAGGCGGATACTTCTTCCAGCCTCTTTCTTCTATCAAAAGGAGGACAGATAGATGTTAGATTTGATTCAGACTAGACGAGATTTGCACCAGATTCCAGAGATTGGCTTAGAAGAGTTCAAAACTCAGGCTTATTTGTTGGCTGTGATTGAGAAATTGACTGCGGACAAGAACTTTGTTCAAGTTCGTACGTGGCGGACAGGGATTTTGGTCTATTTGCAGGGAAGCCAGCCTGAGCGCACCATTGGTTGGCGGACAGATATTGATGGCCTGCCTATCGTCGAACAAACAGACCTGCCTTTTTCTTCCCAACATCAAGGTCGTATGCATGCTTGCGGACATGATTTCCACATGACCATTGCCTTGGGCTGTCTCGAGCGTGCTCTTGAGGAGCAACCAAAGAATAATTTGCTCTTCCTATTTCAGCCTGCTGAAGAAAATGAAGCTGGTGGCATGCTCATGTATGAGGATGGTGCTTTTGGGGACTGGTTGCCAGACAAGTTTTATGGCCTTCATGTTCGTCCAGATCTGAAAGTCGGCCAGATTGCGACCAACACCCATACGCTCTTTGCAGGGACTTGTGAGGTGAAGATTCGTTTCAAAGGAAAAGGTGGGCACGCAGCCTTCCCGCATGAGGCCAATGATGCCTTGGTGGCTGCTAGTTACTTTGTGACCCAAGTACAGTCAGTTGTCAGCCGCAATGTCAACCCAATCGAGGGAGCGGTGGTGACTTTTGGCGTTTTCCAAGCTGGAACAACCAACAATGTCATCACAGACACAGCTTTTTTACATGGAACTATTCGGGCCTTGACCCAGGACATGAGTCTCTTGGTACAAAAAAGAGTCAAAACAGTCGCAGAGGGAGTTGCGACAGCCTTTGGTATGGAAGTAGAAGTGGAACTCAAACAAGGGGGCTACCTGCCTGTTGAGAACAATCCAGCCTTGGCGCGTGAACTGATGGACTTCTTTGAAGAGAAAGACGGAATCGAGTTGATTGATATCGAGCCTGCTATGACAGGTGAAGATTTTGGCTATCTTCTTTCGAAGGTAGATGGCGTTATGTTTTGGCTGGGTATCGATAGTCCCTACGCCCTTCATCACCCTCAGATGAGTCCTAAGGAAGAAGCCTTAGCCATTGGGGTAGATGCGGTCTCTAGTTTCCTGAAAAAGAAGGCAGCAGAGTAGAGGAATTGTCTATGAAAGCAGAACTACGCAAGAAAATTTTGCAAGAAATGAAGACTCTATCTCAGGAGCAAAAACAGGCTATGGACCAAGTTTTAACTGAGCGTTTCTTACAACACCCCTTTTACCAAGAAGCCAAGACCATCGCAACCTATCTCTCTTTCCCGCATGAGTTTCAAACGCAGGAACTGATCAAGCAGGTGCTGAAGGACGGCAAAAAGGTTCTGATACCCAAAACCTATCCCAAGGGGCGCATGGAATTTGTGGTATATGATCCGCAGCAGTTGGCAAAAACTTCCTTTGGTTTACTGGAACCGCAAGGAGACTTGGAAGTGGTGGATCCGTCTCAGATTGATTTGATTCATGTTCCAGGGCTAGCTTTTACGAAAGAGGGCTATCGGATTGGATATGGCGGAGGCTACTACGACCGCTATCTGGAGAATTTTGGTGGGCATAGCCTAAGTACAATCTATCCTTGTCAAATCCAGGATTTCAACTCGGAAGACCATGATATTCCCGTTCAGGAGGTGCTAATCTATGAAGGAAATCTTTGATAAACGCTACCCTGTGACTAGTTTCTTTCTCCTAGTGACTGGCTTTGTATTTCTACTGATGTTGATTACTACGGGTATCAACTTTGATCAAGCCAAAACTCTTTTTCAGTTTGGAGCTATGTATGGACCGATCATTCGCCTGTTCCCCGAGCAGATTTGGCGCCTATTTTCGGCTATATTTGTGCATATCGGATGGGAGCATTTCATTGTCAATATGATTTCACTCTACTTTCTTGGACAACAGGTGGAGGAGATTTTCGGCTCTAAGCAATTTTTCCTTCTTTATCTCTTATCAGGAATGATGGGCAATCTCTTTGTTTTTGCTTTCACACCGAAAGTCCTAGCAGCAGGTGCCTCCACTTCTCTCTATGGATTATTTGCTGCGATTATCGTTTTGCGCTATGCGACTCGCAGCCCCTATATCCAGCAGTTAGGGCAATCCTACCTGACGCTTTTCGTTATAAATATCATTGGAAGTGTTCTGATTCCAGGAATCAGCCTAGCAGGGCATATTGGTGGCGCAGTAGGCGGTGCTTTTCTAGCAGTCATCTTCCCAGTCAGATGGGAGAGAAGGATGTACAGTACCAGCCAGCGAATCGGAGCAACCGTACTTTTTATCGCACTAGCCGTTTTCCTATGCTATAAGGGAATGAGCTATGTGTAGGGGAGATAGTTAAAAAGCTACTCATTTTTTGAGTAGCTTTTTATGTAAGTTTGAACCATTCGAAACAACACAGCGAGTTAAAATAAGGCTTTGTCTGTACACAACTTGAAAAAGTGAGCACCGATTCGGTGCTTTTTATTTATGTGACTTTTAGTCCGTCTCGCTCCGTAAGGTGCGAGACAAATAAACCACCCGCTATGCGGGTGCGCGTTGAAGGTTATACCAAAAAAACTCCAAACGCGATACAATAAAGGTGTTCAAGCCAATTGTAAAGCGAAAGGAGAAAAATATGGCACAAAAGGCACATAGTTTATCACACACAAAGTGGATGTGTAAATATCACATTGTGTTCACCCCTAAGTATAGACGAAAAATCATTTATAATCAATATCGAAGTAGTTTGGGAGAAATATTCCACCGATTATGTAGTTATAAAGGTGTTGAGATTATCGAAGGTCACTTGATGCCTGATCATGTACATATGTTAGTCAGTATTCCACCAAGGATAAGTGTTTCAAGTTTTATGGGGTATTTAAAAGGCAAAAATGCACTCATGATGTTTGATAAACACGCCAACCTCAAGTATAAGTTTGGAAATCGGCATTTCTGGGCAGAAGGTTATTATGTGAGCACAGTAGGGCTTAATGAAGCCACAATTAAGAAATATATTCAAGATTAAAGAAATTATCCAGTGGATGATTTCTTCACGAGTATGAAAATTCGAGAACGAGTAAAGCATGATATAGCACTAGATAAATTAAGTGTAAAAGAATATGAGGATTCCTTTAGGGATAGTGGTAAGTAGTACCAAACAAAGTCTCTTTAAGAGGCAAGTGACGAGTCAAGAGCAATGAGGCTTGAACAACGTGAAAGCCAGCGTCTTTAGGCGCTTGCTGGTAATTTGGGCTTATAGCCCTGGTGCAAACCACCCGTTAGGCGGTCAGTTATGATTTCAATATACTAACTTAGTATACTCCTGTTTTTATAAAAAAACAAACAGAAGTATAGTGCTTTCACGAAATTTGGCAAATAATTAGAGACAAGTATGGGAACTGCTCGACCTATCGATTCTTTTCTTCAATGATAGGCAAAGTACAGGGATGAGATAAGTGCAAATAAAAGAAGAACTAGGATAGTCAACCATCCTAGTTCTTCTTTGTATATAAGGTATTTTTTATTTCCCCTCAGATAACTCTTTCCCAAGTTGGATGAGGTAGTCTTTCAAATCATCCTTGACTTGTGGGTGTTTGAGAGCGTAGTCGATAGATGTTTTCATAAAGCCAAACTTGTCTCCGACATCATAACGAGCTCCCTTGAACTCACGAGCAAATACACGTTGTGTTTTATTGAGGGTGTCGATTGCATCTGTCAGTTGAATTTCATTTCCTGCACCTGGAGCTTGGTTTTCGAGGATTTGGAAAATTTCAGGTGTGAGGAGGTAGCGTCCGATGATAGCGAGATCGCTAGGAGCGTCCTCTGGCGCAGGTTTTTCAACGAAGGTTTCAACGCTGTAAAGACCGTCTTTTCCTTCGCCTTGTGGATCAATAACTCCATAGGCAGATACCTCATCGTGAGGGACTGGCATGACAGCAATAGTAGACGCGTGGGTATGTTCATAGTCATCCATGAGTTGTTTGGTGAGCGGAACAGCCTTTTCATTAGTGATATCCATCAAGTCATCCCCAAGCATCACGACAAAAGGTTCATTTCCGACGAAAGCTTTGGCTTGCAAAACAGCATCTCCGAGACCGCGTGGATGAGTTTGGCGGATAAAATGCAGACGCATGCCAGTTGTTTCATCAACTAGCTTCAAAAGATCTGTTTTCCCTTTTTCTTTGAGGTTGTATTCCAATTCGAAGTTTGAGTCAAAGTGGTCCTCGATGGAACGTTTTGACTTACCTGTAACAACCAAGATATCTTCGATTCCAGATTTGAGGGCTTCTTCAACGATAAACTGGATAGTAGGTTTGTCTACGATTGGCAACATTTCCTTGGCCAAGGCTTTAGTTGCAGGGAGGAAACGAGTTCCCAATCCAGCGGCAGGGATGACTGCTTTTCTGACTTTTTGTTTCATAATGTTCCTTTCTATAAGGGTCTAAGACCATTCGTTTTCTGCTTTAAATTCGTTGTTCATGATGTCAGTGATTGCTTCTTTGATATTGACACCTTCATAGATAACTCGGTAAATGGCTTGTGTGATTGGCATGTAGACACCCAATTCCTGAGCCAGTTCGTAAGCTGCTCGGGTTGTTGAAATTCCTTCAATGACCATGCCCATGTTGGCTTCGATGTCTGCGAGGGATTCTCCACGACCGAGAGCGTCACCTGCCCTCCAGTTACGAGAGTGGACAGATGTCCCTGTTACGATCAAATCACCAACTCCAGAAAGACCGCTATAAGTCAGAGGATTAGCTCCAAGAGCGACACCTAGACGGGTGATTTCTGCCAAGCCACGGGCGATGATGGCTGCCTTGGCATTGTCGCCAAATCCTAGACCATGTAATGCTCCAGCACCAACTGCGATGATGTTTTTAAGAGCACCAGCGGTTTCAACCCCGATAACATCCGTATTGGTATAGAGGCGGAAGTAGTGATTGCTAAAGAGATTTTGTACGTACTGGGCAGTTTCAAGGTCTTTAGAGGCTGCGGTGATCAAGGTAATATCCCGTACAATGGTTTCCTCAGCGTGGCTAGGACCTGAAACAACGACAATGTCACTACGAAGGTCAGCTGGGATTTCCTCTTCAAGAATAGTTGACAGACGTTTGTGACTATCTGGTTCCAAGCCTTTGGAGGCATGCATGATGACAACCTTGTGATCAAGTACCTTTGCTACTTGTTGGGCAACCAGTCTCGTTACTTTTGTTGGGACAACAAATAAAACAGCATCCACATCCTTTAGTGTTTCTTCCAAGTCATGGTAGGCCTTGATCTTTTCGTCGAGTAGGATGTCTTTAAAGTAGCGTTTGTTTGTATGTTGACTATTGATTTCATCGATTTGGTCAGGAATATTTCCCCAAATCCGAACCTCGTGTCCATTGTCGTTTAGAACCTGCGAAAGGGCAGTTCCCCAAGAACCAGGACCCAAGACAGCGATGGTTTGTTTCTTCATCTTTTCCTCCTTTTAAGAGTTCTTCTTTTCATTTTACCATAAAAAGCCTTTTCATGCATTACTTGCGAGTGAAAGCGCACTAATTTATAATAAGAAAACGCCTTTGACAAGATTCCTCTTTTTTGCTAGAATAGCATCAACATGAAAGAATGAGAGGAGCTGGCGAATTTCGTCACTCCCTTTTGTCTATCTGATTAGGAGGAAGTATGCTAATTGAAAAAATTAAAGCCTATAAATGGCAAGCCTTGGCATCCTTTGTGATGACAGGCTTGATGGTTGCGAGCTCGCTCTTGCAACCTCGCTATTTGCAGGAGGTTTTAGATGCTCTACTGGCTGGCCAACATGAGGCTATTTATAGTATTGGGGCATGGTTGATAGGAGTAGCCCTCGTGGGTCTGGTTGCAGGTGGTGTCAATGTTATTCTTGCAGCCTATATCGCTCAGGGAGTATCTTCGGATCTTCGGGAAGATGCTTTTCGTAAGATCCAAACCTTTTCTTATGCCAACATTGAGCGGTTTAATGCTGGGAATCTGGTTGTCCGCATGACCAATGATATCAACCAAATTCAGAACATGGTGATGATGGTTTTCCAAATCCTTTTCCGTCTTCCTTTGCTTTTTATTGGTTCCTTTATCTTAGCGGTTCATACCCTGCCTTCACTTTGGTGGGTAATTGTCCTTATGGTAGTGCTGATTTTTGCGCTTACAGGTATCATGATGGGGATGATGGGGCCGCGCTTCGCCAAGTTTCAAACTCTTCTTGAACGAATTAATGCCATCGCCAAGGAAAATCTACGTGGTGTGCGCGTGGTCAAATCCTTTGTGCAGGAAAAAGAGCAATTTGACAAGTTTACTGAGGTCTCAGATGAGCTTCTGGGACAAAATATTTATATTGGCTATGCCTTTTCAGTAGTGGAACCTTTTATGATGCTCATTGGGTACGGAGCGGTTTTCCTCTCCATCTGGTTGGTTGCGGGAATGGCTCAGTCGGATCCGTCAGTCGTTGGTTCTATTGCTTCCTTTGTTAACTATCTCAGTCAGATTATCTTTACAATCGTCATGGTTGGATTTTTAGGGAATTCTGTCAGTCGGGCTATGATTTCGATGATGCGTATCCGTGAGGTTCTAGATACCGAGCCAGCGATGACTTTTAAGGATCTTCCAGATGAGGATCTAGAAGGAAGTCTCTCTTTTGAAAATGTGACCTTCACTTATCCTACCGATGAGGAGCCCATGCTTAAGAATGTAAGTTTTGAAGTTGCACCAGGTCAGATGGTCGGTGTGGTTGGAGCGACTGGGGCAGGTAAGTCCACCCTTGCCCAGTTAATCCCACGACTTTTTGATCCACAGGAGGGTTCTATCAAGATTGGTGGCAAGGACATTCGAGATGTCAGCGAGGGAACCTTGCGTAAAACGGTCTCCATCGTCCTGCAAAGAGCCATTCTCTTTAGTGGGACCATTGCAGATAATCTCCGTCAAGGAAAAGGCAATGCCAGCGTGTCCGAACTTGAACGTGCGGCGCGGATTGCCCAAGCCAGTGAATTCATCGGGCGCATGGAAAACAAATTTGAGAGTCAGGTCGAAGAACGTGGCACCAACTTTTCTGGTGGACAAAAACAACGGATGTCCATTGCCCGTGGGATTGTCAGCAATCCACGTATCCTGATTTTTGACGATTCGACTTCGGCCTTGGATGCCAAGTCAGAGAGACTCGTGCAGGAGGCTTTGAATAAAGACCTGAAAGGGACAACAACCATTATCATTGCTCAAAAAATCAGTTCAGTCGTCCATGCAGACAAGATTTTGGTCTTGGACCAAGGGCGATTGATTGGAGAAGGAAGGCATGCAGACTTGGTAGTTAGCAATGCCGTCTACCGTGAAATCTACGAAACACAAAAGGGAAAGGAGGAATAAAATGAAAACCGTTCGATTTTTCTGGAATTATTTTAAAGTCTACAAGCTCTCCTTTGTCATTGTGGTTCTGATGGTTGCGATTGCGACGATTGCCCAAGCCCTCTTTCCAGTTTTTTCAGGTCAAGCAGTGACGGAGCTCGCTAATCTGGTTCTAGCTTATCAAAATGGTACTTCAGAACTAGCCTGGCAAAGTTTGTCAGCTCTGATGCTGAATCTAGCTCTGGTTGTCCTCACCTTAGTAGTATCCAGTTTGATTTACATGACCTTTATGACCCGTGTGATTGCTGAGTCAACAAATGAGATGCGTAAAGGCCTCTTTGGCAAACTTTCCCGTTTGACGGTTTCTTTCTTTGATCGCCATCAGGATGGTGACATCCTTTCTCGCTTTACTAGTGACTTGGATAACATTCTTCAAGCCTTCAATGAAAGTCTAGTTCAGGTTATGAGCAATATTGCTCTTTACATCGGTTTGATTTTTGTCATGTTTTCAAGAAATGTGACGCTAGCCCTGATAACAGTAGCCAGCACCCCAGTGGCCTTTCTCATGTTGGTCTTCATTGTGAAAATGGCCCGCAAGTACACCAATCTCCAGCAAAAAGAGGTTGGGAAACTCAACGCCTACATGGACGAAAGTATTTCAGGACAGAAAGCTGTTATTGTACAAGGAATTCAAAACGACATCGTAGCAGGCTTTGTGGAGCGAAATGAGCGCGTGCGCAAGGCAACCTTTAAAGGAAGAATGTTCTCAGGTATCCTCTTTCCAGTTATGAATGGGATGAGTTTGGTCAATACGGCCATCGTTATTTTTGCAGGTTCTGCGGTCTTGCTGAACGATCCAAGTATCGAAACAACGACAGCCCTAGGTTTGATTGTCATGTTTACCCAATTTTCTCAGCAGTACTACCAGCCGATTATCCAGGTGGCTGCGAGTTGGGGGAGCCTCCAGTTGGCCTTTACTGGAGCGGATCGTATCCAAGAAATGTTCGATGCAGAAGAAGAGATTCGCCCGCAAAATGCACCAGCCTTTACGGAATTACGAGAAGGTGTTGAAATCAGTCACATTGATTTCTCTTATGTGCCAGATAAGCCGATTTTAAAAGATGTTAGCATTTCAGCTCCTAAGGGGCAGATGATAGCAGTTGTCGGTCCGACTGGTTCGGGGAAAACAACCATCATGAACCTCATTAATCGTTTCTACGATGTGGATGCAGGCAGCATTTGCTTTGATGGAAAAGACATCCGTGACTACGACTTGGACAGTCTGCGGAGCAAGGTCGGGATTGTCCTGCAGGATTCGGTCTTGTTTAGTGGAACAATCCGAGACAATATCCGCTTCGGTGTGCCAGATGCCAGTCAGGAAATGGTCGAAGCAGCTGCCAAGGCAACTCATATTCATGACTACATCGAAAGCTTGCCTGATAAGTATGATACCCTTATTGATGATGAGCAAAATATCTTCTCAACTGGGCAGAAACAATTGATTTCCATCGCTCGAACCTTGATGACAGATCCTCAAGTCCTAATCTTAGATGAAGCGACTTCCAATGTCGATACTGTAACAGAAAGCAAGATTCAGCATGCCATGGAGGCAGTAGTAGCAGGTCGAACCAGCTTTGTCATTGCCCATCGTCTCAAGACCATCCTCAATGCCGATCAGATTATTGTCCTCAAAGATGGAGAGGTCATTGAACGTGGAAATCATCACGAGTTGCTCAAACTCGGTGGCTTCTACTCAGAACTGTATCACAATCAATTTGTCTTCGAATAAAAAAGTTGTCCTCGTGGGCAGCTTTTTCTTGTCCATAAAAAATACTTATCACGGTCTTTAAAAAAACATATTAGACAGGAAAGGGTTGGAGTGATAAGATAAGACTGTCGCAAGAAAATCGAAAGGAGACACATCATGGCTAGAACGGTTGTAGGAGTTGCTGCAAATCTATGTCCTGTAGATGCAGAAGGGAAAAACATCCACTCATCTGTATCCTGTAAATTTGCAGAGAGCATTCGTCAAGTCGGTGGTCTCCCTTTAGTGATTCCTGTAGGAGATGAGTCCATTGTGCGCGATTATGTGGAAATGATCGACAAACTCATCTTGACAGGTGGGCAAAATGTTCATCCTCAGTTTTATGGAGAGAAAAAGACCATTGAGAGCGACGATTACAATCTAGTCCGTGATGAATTTGAATTGGCACTCTTGAGAGAAGCACTTCATCAGAATAAGCCCATTTTGGCAATCTGCCGTGGGGTTCAGCTGGTCAATGTTGCTTTTGGCGGCACTCTTCACCAAGAAATTGAAGGTCACTGGCAAGGTTTGCCTTTTGGAACCTCTCATTCTATTGAGACAGTGGAAGGAAGCGTGGTGGCCAAGTTGTTTGGCAAAGAAAGTCAGGTCAACTCAGTCCATCGTCAAAGTATCAAAGATCTGGCACCTAATTTCCGTGTGACTGCGGTGGATCCTCGAGACCAGACTATTGAAGCGATTGAGTCTATCGACGAGCACCGTATCATCGGTTTGCAGTGGCATCCAGAGTTTCTGGTCAATGAAGAAGACGGCAATTTAGAACTATTTGAGTATTTATTAAATGAATTGTAACGGTTAGAGACTCTAGCCGTTTTTATTCGTCCTTTCAGATTTTTTATATTTTAGCAAATTTACGCAAACGTTTGAATTCTGATAAAAATTGGGCAAATTCAATAAAAAAGCTTGAAAAAATCGAAGGTAAGCGTTATGATAGAAAAGAAGAAATTTTGGAGGAATATCATGTCACATATTAAATTTGATTATTCAAAAGTTTTAGACAAATTTGTTGCCCCACATGAAGTGGAATACATGCAAGCACAAGTAACGGCTGCAGACGAATTGATTCGTAAAGGAACTGGTGCTGGCAGCGACTTTTTGGGTTGGTTGGACCTTCCTGAAAACTACGACCGTGAAGAATTCGACCGCATCTTGAAAGCTGCTGAGCAAATCAAGTCAGATAGCGATGTCTTGGTTGTAATCGGTATCGGTGGATCTTACCTTGGTGCCAAAGCAGCCATCGACTTCTTGAACCATCACTTTGCAAACTTGCAAACAAAAGAAGAACGCAAAGCGCCACAAATCCTTTACGCTGGAAACTCAATCTCATCTACTTACCTTGCTGACTTGGTAGAGTACGTAGCTGACAAAGACTTCTCAGTAAACGTGATTTCTAAATCAGGTACAACAACTGAACCAGCCATTGCTTTCCGTGTCTTTAAAGAACTCTTGGTTAAGAAATACGGTCAAGAAGAAGCAAACAAACGTATCTATGCAACAACTGACCGCCAAAAAGGTGCTGTTAAGGTTGAAGCAGATGCTAACGGTTGGGAAACATTTGTTGTTCCAGATGACATCGGTGGACGCTTCTCAGTCTTGACAGCAGTTGGATTGCTTCCAATCGCAGCATCAGGTGCAGACATCAAAGCTCTTATGGAAGGTGCGAATGCAGCTCGTAAAGACTATACTTCAGACAAGATTGCTGAAAATGAAGCCTACCAATACGCAGCAGTTCGTAACATCCTCTACCGTAAAGGCTATGCTACTGAAATCTTGGCAAACTACGAGCCATCACTTCAATACTTCTCAGAATGGTGGAAACAATTGGCTGGTGAATCAGAAGGGAAAGACCAAAAAGGTATTTACCCAACTTCAGCAAACTTCTCAACTGACTTGCACTCACTTGGTCAATTTATCCAAGAAGGAACTCGTATCATGTTTGAAACAGTTGTCCGTGTTGACAAACCGCGCAAGAACGTGATCATTCCTACTTTGGAAGAAGACCTTGACGGACTTGGTTACCTTCAAGGAAAAGATGTTGACTTTGTAAACAAAAAAGCTACTGACGGTGTTCTTCTCGCCCACACTGATGGTGACGTGCCAAATATGTACGTAACTCTTCCTGAGCAAGATGCCTTCACTCTTGGTTACACTATCTACTTCTTCGAATTGGCAATTGCCCTTTCAGGTTACTTGAATGCCATCAACCCATTTGACCAACCAGGTGTTGAAGCCTACAAACGTAATATGTTTGCCCTTCTTGGAAAACCAGGATTTGAAGAATTGAGCAAAGAGCTTAACGCACGTCTATAATAGAAGAAAAGAGTGGCTTGCCCACTCTTTTTACTCTCTTTATCCGTAGAAATTGGACTCAGGCGAGACTTGTGATATAATATAGAAAGCAAAAAGGCAGACGCCTAGAGACTTTATAGGAGAAACTATGTCAAAAGATATCCGCGTACGCTACGCACCAAGTCCAACAGGACTACTACACATCGGAAATGCCCGTACAGCATTGTTTAACTACCTTTACGCACGCCATCATGGTGGGACTTTTATCATTCGTATCGAAGATACTGACCGTAAACGCCATGTTGAGGATGGTGAACGTTCACAGCTTGAAAACCTTCGTTGGTTGGGCATGGATTGGGATGAAAGCCCAGAAACTCATGAAAGCTACCGCCAGTCTGAACGTTTGGAACTCTATCAAAAATACATCGACCAATTGCTAGCTGAAGGAAAAGCTTACAAATCATATGTTACAGAAGAAGAGTTGGCAGCTGAACGCGAACGTCAGGAAGCAGCTGGTGAAACACCACGCTACATCAATGAATATCTCGGCATGAGCCAAGAAGAAAAAGCAGCTTACATCGCAGAGCGTGAAGCAGTAGGGATCATCCCAACTGTTCGCTTGGCGGTTAATGAGTCAGGTATCTACAAATGGCATGATATGGTCAAAGGTGATATCGAGTTTGAAGGTGGTAACATCGGTGGCGACTGGGTAATTCAAAAGAAAGACGGTTACCCAACTTACAACTTTGCTGTTGTGATCGATGATCACGATATGCAGATTTCTCATGTTATCCGTGGAGATGACCACATTGCCAACACCCCAAAACAGCTCATGGTTTATGAAGCCCTTGGTTGGGAAGCCCCAGAGTTCGGTCACATGACTTTGATTATCAACTCTGAAACGGGTAAAAAATTGTCTAAACGTGACACCAACACCCTTCAATTTATCGAAGATTACCGTAAGAAAGGTTATTTACCAGAAGCAGTCTTTAACTTCATTGCTCTTCTTGGTTGGAACCCAGGTGGCGAAGATGAAATTTTCTCTCGTGAGGAATTGATTAAACTCTTTGATGAAAACCGCCTCAGCAAGTCTCCAGCAGCCTTCGACCAGAAGAAACTAGACTGGATGAGCAACGACTACATCAAGAGAGCAGAACTTGCTACCATCTTTGAGATGGCCAAACCATTCCTAGAAGAAGCAGGACGTTTGACTGACAAGTCTGAAAAAATGGTGGAACTCTACAAACCACAAATGAAGTCAGTGGACGAAATCGTTCCATTGACAGATCTTTTCTTCTCAGATTTCCCAGAGTTGACAGACGCTGAGCGCGAGGTCATGACAGGAGAAACTGTTCCAGTTGTTCTAGAAGCTTTCAAAGCGAAACTAGAAGCTATGACAGATGAGGAGTTTGTGACAGAAAACATCTTCCCACAAATCAAAGCAGTCCAAAAAGAAACAGGTATTAAAGGGAAAAATCTCTTCATGCCTATTCGAATTGCTGTATCAGGTGAAATGCATGGACCAGAATTGCCAGACACTATTTTCTTGCTCGGACGTGAAAAGTCAATTCAGCATATCGAAAACATGCTCAAAGAGATTTCTAAATAAGAAGGACTGCCAATGGATATCTGGGAAAAGATGTATGAAGAAGCACGAACCTTATACAATCCCCACGAAGTTTCTGACTTTGTCTATGCTAACCATGTCGTTGCTGCGGTAGAAGCAGAAGATGGTCAAATATTCACAGGATTTTGTATAGAGGGCACTTGTGGCGTTTTTCATCTCTGTGCAGAACGAACAGCTCTCTTCAATATGTACCAATTTTCAGGACAAACTAAGGTTAAGAAAATCCTCGCCTTTCGAGATAAGCCACCCTATGGCGAAGGATCAGGTATGCCCTGTGGCGCATGCAGAGAATTCCTCTTAGAACTGAATGCTGAAAATAAAGATGCGGAGTTCATGATGGATTACGAAACAAGAAAAACAATCAAAGTTGCCGAGTTGATCCCATATTGGTGGGGAGAGGAACGTGCGACTAATTGGCAAGTCAAATAGAGAGTCAGTTAAACTGGCTCTTTTCTATTATCTGCGAAGCATTTGTTGTATAGGATGAAAAAAAGATCTTGACAAAGTTTGAAAAGTAGGTATAATAGAAAGAGTTGAAAAACTCAAGGTCCGTTGGTCAAGGGGTTAAGACACCGCCTTTTCACGGCGGTAACACGGGTTCGAATCCCGTACGGACTATGTGTGTATCGCAGGGACGAAAAAAGTAAAAAAAGTTTCAAAAAACTGTTGACATAGGTCAACAGCTGTGATATACTAATATAGTTGTCGCTTGAGAGAGATTGAGTGACAAAGACCTTTGAAAACTGAACAAGACGAACCAATGTGCAGGGCACTATAACTAAGGTTATAGTACTGAACAATGAAAAAACAATAAATCTGTCAGTGACAGAAATGAGTGAGAACTCAAACTTTTAATGAGAGTTTGATCCTGGCTCAGGACGAACGCTGGCGGCGTGCCTAATACATGCAAGTAGAACGCTGAAGGAGGAGCTTGCTTCTCTGGATGAGTTGCGAACGGGTGAGTAACGCGTAGGTAACCTGCCTGGTAGCGGGGGATAACTATTGGAAACGATAGCTAATACCGCATAATAGCAGTTATTGCATGATAACTGTTTGAAAGGTGCAATTGCACCACTACCAGATGGACCTGCGTTGTATTAGCTAGTTGGTGGGGTAACGGCTCACCAAGGCGACGATACATAGCCGACCTGAGAGGGTGATCGGCCACACTGGGACTGAGACACGGCCCAGACTCCTACGGGAGGCAGCAGTAGGGAATCTTCGGCAATGGACGGAAGTCTGACCGAGCAACGCCGCGTGAGTGAAGAAGGTTTTCGGATCGTAAAGCTCTGTTGTAAGAGAAGAACGAGTGTGAGAGTGGAAAGTTCACACTGTGACGGTATCTTACCAGAAAGGGACGGCTAACTACGTGCCAGCAGCCGCGGTAATACGTAGGTCCCGAGCGTTGTCCGGATTTATTGGGCGTAAAGCGAGCGCAGGCGGTTAGATAAGTCTGAAGTTAAAGGCTGTGGCTTAACCATAGTACGCTTTGGAAACTGTTTAACTTGAGTGCAAGAGGGGAGAGTGGAATTCCATGTGTAGCGGTGAAATGCGTAGATATATGGAGGAACACCGGTGGCGAAAGCGGCTCTCTGGCTTGTAACTGACGCTGAGGCTCGAAAGCGTGGGGAGCAAACAGGATTAGATACCCTGGTAGTCCACGCCGTAAACGATGAGTGCTAGGTGTTAGACCCTTTCCGGGGTTTAGTGCCGCAGCTAACGCATTAAGCACTCCGCCTGGGGAGTACGACCGCAAGGTTGAAACTCAAAGGAATTGACGGGGGCCCGCACAAGCGGTGGAGCATGTGGTTTAATTCGAAGCAACGCGAAGAACCTTACCAGGTCTTGACATCCCTCTGACCGCTCTAGAGATAGAGCTTTCCTTCGGGACAGAGGTGACAGGTGGTGCATGGTTGTCGTCAGCTCGTGTCGTGAGATGTTGGGTTAAGTCCCGCAACGAGCGCAACCCCTATTGTTAGTTGCCATCATTCAGTTGGGCACTCTAGCGAGACTGCCGGTAATAAACCGGAGGAAGGTGGGGATGACGTCAAATCATCATGCCCCTTATGACCTGGGCTACACACGTGCTACAATGGCTGGTACAACGAGTCGCAAGCCGGTGACGGCAAGCTAATCTCTTAAAGCCAGTCTCAGTTCGGATTGTAGGCTGCAACTCGCCTACATGAAGTCGGAATCGCTAGTAATCGCGGATCAGCACGCCGCGGTGAATACGTTCCCGGGCCTTGTACACACCGCCCGTCACACCACGAGAGTTTGTAACACCCGAAGTCGGTGAGGTAACCTTTTAGGAGCCAGCCGCCTAAGGTGGGATAGATGATTGGGGTGAAGTCGTAACAAGGTAGCCGTATCGGAAGGTGCGGCTGGATCACCTCCTTTCTAAGGATAAGGAACTGCACATTGGTCTTGTTTAGTCTTGAGAGGTCTTGTGGGGCCTTAGCTCAGCTGGGAGAGCGCCTGCTTTGCACGCAGGAGGTCAGCGGTTCGATCCCGCTAGGCTCCATTGGTGAGAGATCACCAAGTAATGCACATTGAAAATTGAATATCTATATCAAATAGTAACAAGAAAATAAACCGAAACGCTGTAAGTATTTAATGAGTTTTCTAATTTTTGAAAAAATTAGGTTAATAAGGTTAAGTTAATAAGGGCGCACGGTGGATGCCTTGGCACTAGGAGCCGAAGAAGGACGTGACAAACGACGATATGCCTTGGGTAGCTGTAAGTAAGCGATGATCCAGGGATTTCCGAATGGGGGAACCCAACAGGTACTACCTGTTACCCACATCTGTTAAGGATGTGAGGAGGAAGACGCAGTGAACTGAAACATCTAAGTAGCTGCAGGAAGAGAAAGCAAAAGCGATTGCCTTAGTAGCGGCGAGCGAAACGGCAGGAGGGCAAACCGAAGAGTTTACTCTTCGGGGTTGTAGGACTGCAATGTGGACTCAAAGATTATAGAAGAATGATTTGGGAAGATCAGCCAAAGAGAGTAATAGCCTCGTATTTAAAATAGTCTTTGTACCTAGCAGTATCCTGAGTACGGCGGGACACGCGAAATCCCGTCGGAATCTGGGAGGACCATCTCCCAACCCTAAATACTCCCTAGTGACCGATAGTGAACCAGTACCGTGAGGGAAAGGTGAAAAGCACCCCGGGAGGGGAGTGAAATAGAACCTGAAACCGTGTGCCTACAACAAGTTCGAGCCCGTTAATGGGTGAGAGCGTGCCTTTTGTAGAATGAACCGGCGAGTTACGATATGATGCGAGGTTAAGTTGAAGAGACGGAGCCGCAGGGAAACCGAGTCTGAATAGGGCGCATTAGTATCATGTCGTAGACCCGAAACCATGTGACCTACCCATGAGCAGGTTGAAGGTGCGGTAAGACGCACTGGAGGACCGAACCAGGGCACGTTGAAAAGTGCTTGGATGACTTGTGGGTAGCGGAGAAATTCCAAACGAACTTGGAGATAGCTGGTTCTCTCCGAAATAGCTTTAGGGCTAGCGTCGACATTAGAGATTCTTGGAGGTAGAGCACTGTTTGGGTGAGGGGTCCATCCCGGATTACCAATCTCAGATAAACTCCGAATGCCAAAGAATTATGGTCGGCAGTCAGACTGCGAGTGCTAAGATCCGTAGTCGAAAGGGAAACAGCCCAGACCACCAGCTAAGGTCCCAAAATAATTGTTAAGTGGAAAAGGATGTGGGGTTGCACAGACAACTAGGATGTTAGCTTAGAAGCAGCTATTCATTCAAAGAGTGCGTAATAGCTCACTAGTCGAGTGACCCTGCGCCGAAAATGTACCGGGGCTAAAACAATTTACCGAAGCTGTGGATACCTTTATAGGTATGGTAGGAGAGCGTTCTATGTGTGATGAAGGTATACCGTGAGGAGTGCTGGAACGCATAGAAGTGAGAATGCCGGTATGAGTAGCGAAAGACAGGTGAGAATCCTGTCCACCGTAAGACTAAGGTTTCCAGGGGAAGGCTCGTCCGCCCTGGGTTAGTCGGGACCTAAGGAGAGACCGAAAGGTGTATCCGATGGACAACAGGTTGATATTCCTGTACTAGAGTATGTAGTGATGGAGGGACGCAGTAGGCTAACTAAAGCAGACGATTGGAAGTGTCTGTCTAAGCAGTGAGGTGTGATATGAGTCAAATGCTTATATCTATAACATTGAGCTGTGATGGGGAGCGAAGTTTAGTAGCGAAGTTAGTGATGTCACACTGCCAAGAAAAGCTTCTAGCGTTTAAACATACTCTACCCGTACCGCAAACCGACACAGGTAGTCGAGGCGAGTAGCCTCAGGTGAGCGAGAGAACTCTCGTTAAGGAACTCGGCAAAATGACCCCGTAACTTCGGGAGAAGGGGTGCTGACTTTAAGTCAGCCGCAGTGAATAGGCCCAAGCAACTGTTTATCAAAAACACAGCTCTCTGCTAAATCGTAAGATGATGTATAGGGGGTGACGCCTGCCCGGTGCTGGAAGGTTAAGAGGAGTGCTTAGGAGTAATCCGAAGGTATGAATTGAAGCCCCAGTAAACGGCGGCCGTAACTATAACGGTCCTAAGGTAGCGAAATTCCTTGTCGGGTAAGTTCCGACCCGCACGA